>NZ_JAVEPN010000010.1:0-122028 GCF_034008105.1 Trichlorobacter sp. | reverse complement strand
GCGTTCGTTCTGAGCCAGGATCAAACTCTCCAGTTTGTATTCCTGTATCATAAAACACTAACTCAAATAAAATTACGGTAAAACGCCCGCAATCATCTTACTGCTATCTGGTTGTCAAAGACCGAACTCGCTGCGTTTTGCTTGGTGTTCCGTGCAGCAAGGAATCCCGTTTATACACACGCCGGTTTTCATCGTCAAGTACTTTTTTGAAAAAAAATTTTTAGCACCAGCTAACCGCTTGAAATTCAATTTGCAAATGATAGACTAGACACCATACCAAGACAGACGACAGCTTAGTACACGCCACTAAGGAGCAGCAGAAAATGCCGTACGGAACAAGAAAACAGATGGCGCTGACAGCTTGTCTTTGCGGCTTGCTGCTGAGCGGCGTCGCACAGGCAGATGTTCGCAGCGAGGCGATAGCCATGTTGGCCAAACTGCGCTCGGACGGTGTGGCGGAGCGCTTCCCGCAGGAGTTGCGCAGCCTGGACGCCACCGTTGCAACCGCAGAAATGTATTATCAGCTCAGCGACAGCCAAAATGCCGAGCGTTACTACCGGCTGGCCACCCAGAAGGGCACCCAGCTTCGGGAACGCCTGATTGCGCAGCCCCAGCCTGCTCCAGACAGTCAAACCGCCACCACTGCTCCGCCGCCCCCTGTCGCTGTGCAGGAACAGCAGGCGACAACCGCCACCGAACAAGCACTGCCGCCACTGCAGCAGCCTCCGCTGTCCGATCCCTCCAGCACAGTGCAGAACGAGACCTTGCAGCAACTGCCCGCAGCTGAGGAGCAGCCCCTCCAGTCAGCCAAGCTGGTGGGCACCATCGGCAGTTACACGGTGCTCAAAAACGACAGTCTGCGACTGGTGGCTGCCAAGCTGGGGGTTAACTATCGTCGTCTGGCAACCATGAACGGCCTGAAACCACAGAGCCACCTTAAGGTCGGTCAGGTGTTGCGCTATAACAACCAGCGGATCATCCCTCCCAGCAAGCTCAAGCACGGCATTGTGATCAACATTCCCGACCGGATGCTGTACTACTTCGAAAAGGGCAAGCTGGCCTATGCAACGGCAGTGGCCCTGGGCACGCCGACCAAGATGGACGACATCCCCTGGCACACCCCCACTGGTCGCTTCCGGATCACCAACAAGGCCAAGGATCCTACCTGGACCGTACCCCCCTCGATTCAGGAGGAGATGCGGCGTGAAGGCAAGGAGGTCATCACCAGCGTACCGCCGGGGGCAGACAACCCGCTGGGCAAATACGCCCTGCGCACGTCGTTGCCGGGCATCCTGATCCACAGCACCAGCAAGCCGTGGTCGATCTACACCTTTGCCAGTCACGGTTGCATCAGGGTCCATCCGGATCGCATGGAAGAACTGTTCAAGGTGGTGAAGCTGAATACACCCGGCGAGATCATCTACCAGCCGGTCAAGGTGGCTACCACTGAGGAGGGGCGGGTATTTCTCGAAGTACACCGCGACATTTACACCAAGACCAGGGGCGTTGAACGCGAGACAAAGGCATTACTGCAGACCCTAAACATCAGTGACAAAGTCGACTGGCAGAAGGTGCGGCAGGTAATTTCCCGCAAGGCCGGAGTGGCCGAAGAGGTCACCCTGATCAGCGTCGAGGAGGCGCAGCAAGGCCTAGCGGCACCCGACGCGCCTCAATCACCATCGTAACTGGACGGCTCCGTCCCCTTGACAAAGCACTCCAGAATCCCTGCTTCTCCACTGGCCAGACGACCGGTCTTGGGATTAATCCTGACGTAGGACACATCCTCGGGCGGCTCAAACCGCTCCACCGGAAGTCCTTTGGCCGCCCCAAGCATAAAGTCGGCCCAGATCGGCGCGGCGGCCTGTCCGCCGGTTCCAGCCCGCCCCAAAGAACGCTCCTGATTGTCAAACCCCACCCAGACACCGGCCACCAGTTGCGGGATGTAGCCCACGAACCAGGCATCCTTCATGTCGTTACTGGTGCCGGTTTTGCCGGCCACCGGACGGTTGATGGCAGCAGCCCGGTGACCGGTGCCGCTCTGCACCACGCTCTCCATCAGATTGGTCACAATATAAGCTGCCTGCGGCGTGACTGCCGACGGTTCGACGGGCACGACCGTTGCGATGCCGGGAGCAAGCTCCGCAGTCGGAGGAGGGGTAACCGGAGCCGCTGGCGCCAGTGGTTTGCGTTCCTCAAGTATCCGCCCTTCGCTATCGGTCACCCGCAAGATAGAGAACGGCTGCAGATAGACACCTTTGTTGGCAAAAACGCCATAGGCCATCGTCAACTCCAGGGGAGAAACACTGGCGGCCCCCAGAGCCAGCGAGAGGTTGGGCTCGATCTTTGAGGTAAAGCCCAGCTTTTTAGCAAACTCGACGGCATAGTCAACGCCGACCTGGTCGAGCAGCTTGACGCTGAAGATATTGATCGAGTGGGTCAGTGCCTCACGCATGGTCAACGGCCCTCGATGGGTGCCGTCATAATTCTTCGGCTTCCAGAGCTTACCGCCGCCGGCCGGGTACTCCACCTCTTCATCCACGATCACGGTGGCCGGGGTCAATCCTCGTTCCAGGGCAGCTGCATAGATGATCGGCTTGAAGGCTGAACCGGCGTTGCGCTTGGCCTGCACTGCCCGGTTGAACTGGCTCTTACGGAAATCGTAGCCCCCCATCATGGCCTTGATGCCACCGGTGCGAGGATCGATCGCCACCAGCGCCCCTTGCACCTCCGGCGTCTGGTCCAGAGTGAAGACGGCCCCTTGACGGTTTACTTCAGGGGTCACCACCTGCACCTCCAGCACGGCGCCAAGCGACAGATTGCGGGACGGCTTGTCCGGCTTGCCAAAACGGTTGATCAGGCCCAGCTTGCCGGCCCAGGCCATCCCCTTGCGATTCAGCACACCAATCCGATCACCCACCCGCACGATGGCCTCGCCTTTGTTCGGGTAGACCGCCGTCACCACGCCGCTATAGGTCTCGCCGACCTTGAGGGCCGCCGAATCGATCCCCTCTTCAACCTTGGCACAGAACGGCGTGACCTCCTGTTCCTTCAAAAACTTGGAGGCGCCACGAAACCCCATCCGCTTGTCAACGGCCTTCAATCCTGCACGCACCGACTCATAGGCCGAGCGCTGCATCTCATAGTTCATGGTGGTGTAGATCTTCAGGCCACCTTTGTAGAGCTGATCTTCGCCGTACTTTTCCTCAAGATATATCCGCATCTGCTCTAAAAAATAGGCCACCTGATCATTCACCACCCGCCGACCGGGAAGCACGGTCAACGGTGTTTTACGGGCATGGTCCGCCTCGGCCTGGGTAATGAAGCCTTCGGCCACCATGCGATCCAACACGTAGCCTTGACGCTCCTTGGAGCGTTCCAGATGCTTGATCGGCGAATAGGCATTGGGGGCCTTGGGCAGACCGGCCAGCACCGCCATTTCGGCAAGGTTCAGCTTTTCAACCCCCTTGCCGAAGTAGGTCTCGGCGGCAGCCTGCACACCATAGGCGCCAGCCCCCATGTAGATCTGGTTCAGGTACAGGTAGAGGATCTCATCCTTGGTCAGCTTTTCCTCCAGCCGCTTGGCCAGAATCGCTTCCTTGATCTTGCGCGAGATCTTCTTTTCTGGACTGAGCAGCATGGTCTTGGTCACCTGCTGGGTAATGGTGGAGGCGCCTTCCTTCTTGCGGAAGGAGATCAGATTCTTGAAGGCGGCCCGCACGATGCCGAAATAATCAATCCCCTTGTGGGAATAAAAGTTTGCGTCCTCGGCCGCCACAAAGGCCTGAATCAGCTTGCGAGGCATCATGTTGACCGGCACCACGGTGCGACGCTCAAGGTAGAACTCTCCCACCAGGGTGCCGTTATCGCCGTAGACCTGTGAGACCACCGGCGGTTTATAGTCAGCCAGTCGGTCGACCTTGGGCAACCGTGCAACTAAAAAAGCCACATAGCCAACCAGGCCCACCACGGCAACCAGAGTCAGGGTGACGGCAGCCACCAGCAGTGTGGACCAAAAGCCCTTGCCCATCCGGCCAGTAGAACGCCGACGGTGTTGTTGATCAGTATACATATATCCTGGGTCCTTTCTCGCGGCTGCTCGCCGTCCGTACCCGTAACCAAATCGGCACGATACCCGATTCACCTATGGGGTTCAAGGCTTTTGCAACAGCTTGCCAAGCGCCTGCATTCAGCTATACTGAGTTGCGGTCGCACTACGCTTGTCACGAGGCTCCCATGCGGATCACCACCAAACTAACCCTGATCATCAGCTGTCTGCTGATCGTCCTGTTCATGACCCTGGCCTGGACCTCGTACCGGCATGATCAGGCGCTGGCCCTGCAAGAAACCGTTGACAAGGCCCGCACCATCGCGCGCCAGATCGTGGAGATTCGCGAATATCTTTCTTCGGTAGTCAGGGTCGAACAGGTAGAGCAAAATACCGGCCTGACCCCCCAGGTGGCCGCCACCCGCATCGCCCGGCGCCTCACCCAGGACAGCCCCTACTACGTGCGCCAGGTGTCACTGCGCTATCGTAACCCCCAGAATCAGCCCGACGCCTATGAACGTGAGACGCTGCAGCAATTCAAGGGTGCACAGCTGAAGGAACGTTTTCAGGTGGTGGGTGATGGCGACAACAAGGCGCTACGCTATCTCTTGCCGATGGTGGCCGATCAGTCCTGCCTGACCTGTCACGGTAGCTTCGAGCAGGCCCCGCGCTTTGTGCAGCAACGTTTCCCCAAAGGGCATCCGTCCTACAATTATCAGGCCGGCGAACTGATCGGCGCCATATCGGTATCGGTGCCGCTCAGCACACTGCAGCAGACCATTCTGAACAATATGCGGCGAGAACTGCTATTGGAGGGAGTGATCGTGCTGCTGCTGGTGGTGGTTACCGGCTGGCTGATCCACCGCACGATCCTGTCGCCGGTGGCCAGGGTGGCGGAAGGAATTGAAACCGCAGCCAACAGCGGTAACTTCTCCAGCCCGATCGTGGCCACTAACAACGATGAGATCGGCCGGCTGGTAAACTCCTTTAACGAGCTGATGGCAGAGCTTGAGCGCCGTACACGCCAGCGGCACGAATCGGACGAACGCTACCGCAACTTCATTGAAATCGCCCAGTCGCCAATCGTCACCTTCCTCCCGGACGGCAAGATCGTGATCAGCAACCAGAAGGCGGAAAAGCTGTTCGGACTGAGCAAAGACGAACTGTTAGGCCAAAGCATCTTTGACTTCTTCAGTGATCCGACGGCACTGCGGGAGGGGATTAACGACTACTTTCATGCCGGCAGCAGCGCCCTGATCGGCACCACCAGCCGCCAGACGGTGCGGGACATCTGCGGCAGGCTGTTTGAGGTTGAGGTGGTGATCTCAGTCTCCCAGACCGAGCAGGAAGCGATGTTTACCGCCATCCTGCGCACCGGCAAAGAGGCTCAATAAATCAGGATATACCCGTGTGATTCAGCAATGGCGCGCACCTCGTCACGATCAGTGATCCGGTACTGCTTACCCTCCAGGGTAAACAGGTAGCCGTCGCCATCTTCCTGCAAAGACTCCAGTAATGCCTCAAAGGTTGCTGTCTTGACCATCCGCCCCTCCCGATGTATTTCTCCCGCTAGCAGCCGTGATCAATCGTACCTGCCGCTCATGGAACCAGTAGTACCAGGCCCAGTTGAGCAGCACCACCACCCGGTTACGAAAACCGATCAGATAGTAGAGATGCAAGAGCAGCCAGACCAGCCAGGCCACAAAACCGGAAAACGAGAGACCAAAGGCCATTGCCACGGCAGTGCTGCGACCGATGGTGGCCATACTGCCCTTATCGACATACTGAAACGGTGCCGGCGCAGCCCCCTGTTCGCGTACAATGATCGAACGGGCAGCGTGGCGCCCCTGCTGCATGGCAACCGGTGCCATCATCGGCAACGGCTTGCCGTCGTGCAGTGCGCAGGCCATATCACCCACCAGATAGACCTCGTCGTGCCCTGGCAGCGTAAGCCGGTCAGTCACGACAACCCGTCCGCCAGGCCCTTTTACACCAGGCAGCAGATCAGCCAGCGGGGCAGCCTTGACCCCGGCCGACCAGAACAGGGTGCGGCTGGCGATGGTCTCGCCATCAGCCAAAACAATGCTGTCCTGAGTGGCATCGGCCACCAGACAGTTGCAACGCACCTCAACCCCCATCTGGCGCAACCGTTTTTCCGCATAGCACCGTAGCCGATCCGGCATGGCGCCCAGCAGGGTCGGCGCAGCCTCCAGCAGCATCACCCGGCATTCCGCAAGATTAAGGTCAGGGTAGTCCTTGCGGAAGACGTAGCGGATCAGTTCGGCCAGGGCGCCGGCAAACTCGACGCCGGTGGGACCACCGCCCACCACCACAAAGGTCAGCAGTTCACGGCGACGCTGCGGGTCCGCCTCCTGCACCGCCAGCTCAAAGGTGGTCAGAATCGCATTACGCAGCCGTTCGGCATCGGCCAGCCGTTTCAGATCAAAGGCATGGCGTGCCACACCGGCGTTGCCAAAAAAATTGGTCACGCTGCCGCCGGCCATGATCAGATAATCGTACTCCACCGCCCCCCGGTCGGTCAGCACCCGCCTGCCGTCCAGATCAAGGCCGGTCACCTCACGCATCTGAAACTGCAGGTTGTACCAGTTCCGTATCAATGCCCGCAGCGGATAGGCGATCGATTCCTGCTCCAGCCCGGCCGTGGCCACCTGATACAACAAGGGCTGAAACAGATGGTAATTGGTGCGATCCAGCAGCAGCACCTCACACTGGCTGCCAGCCAGTTCCCGTGCGGCATGCATGCCGCCGAAGCCCATGCCGACGATCACCACCCGCTTGCGTGCCGTGCGTTGTGCCGCGCTCACAGGAGCTTCCTGAGGAATTTTCCGGTGTAGGATTTGGTCACCTTGGCCACCTGCTCCGGGGTACCGGCTGCCACAATCTGTCCGCCCCGGTCGCCACCTTCGGGCCCCAGATCGATGATCCAGTCAGCCGTCTTGATCACGTCCAGGTTGTGCTCGATGATCACGATGGTATTGCCGGCATCCACCAGCCGGTGCAGCACATCCAGCAACTTGGCGATATCGGCAAAGTGCAGTCCGGTGGTCGGCTCGTCAAGGATGTAGATGGTGCGCCCGGTGGCGCGGCGGGACAGCTCCTTGGCCAGCTTGACCCGTTGCGCCTCGCCGCCGGAAAGGGTGGTGGCCGATTGCCCCAGGGTGATATAGCCCAACCCCACCTCAACCAGAGTCTTGAGCTTGTTTTTGATGCGGGGGATCGCCCCCAGGAACTCCAAAGCCTGCTCCACCGTCATACCGAGGACATCCGCGATTGACTTGCCCTTGTAGTGCACTTCCAGGGTCTCGCGGTTGTAGCGGGCGCCATGACAGACGTCGCAGGTCACAAAGACATCCGGCAGGAAGTGCATCTCGATCTTGAGGATGCCGTCACCGGAACAGGCCTCGCAGCGCCCACCTTTGACATTGAACGAATAGCGCCCCGGCTTGTAGCCCCGCAGCTTCGACTCCGGCAGATTGGCAAACAGGTCGCGGATGTCGCCGAACACCCCGGTGTAGGTGGCCGGGTTACTGCGCGGGGTGCGACCGATGGGCGACTGGTCGATATTGATCACCTTGTCAAGGTGTTCCAGCCCGCGTATCTCTTGCACTGCGCCGGCCTTTTCACGACTACGGTACAGACGCTGTGACAGCACCTTGTGCAGGGTATCGATCACCAGGGTTGATTTGCCTGAGCCAGAAACGCCGGTCACACAGGTCATCACCCCCAGCGGAATCTCCACATCGATCCCCTTCAGGTTATTCTCGGTAGCGCCGATCACGCCAATATGCCGCTCCGGCTTGCGCCGTTTCTTCGGTACCGCGATCGACAGCTCGCCGGACAGGTAGCGACCAGTCAGCGAGGCCGGATCGGCCATGATCTCCTGGGGCGTACCCTGGGCCACCACCTCGCCGCCGTGGACGCCGGCCCCCGGCCCCATGTCCAGGACATGATCGGCGGCCAGGATGGTGTCCTCGTCATGTTCCACCACCAGCACGGTATTACCGATATCCCGCAAATGCCGCAGCGTACCCAGCAGTCGCTCGTTATCCCGCTGATGAAGGCCGATGGACGGCTCATCAAGGATATACAGCACCCCCACCAGGCTTGATCCGATCTGGGTGGCCAGCCTGATCCGCTGCCCCTCGCCACCGGACAGGGTGCCGGAGGTGCGGTCCAGCGAGAGGTAGTCCAGACCGACATTCACCAGAAAACCGAGACGCTCGCGGATCTCTTTCAGGATACGGCGGGCGATCTCCTGCTCCTTCTCAGTCAGGACAAGTGCGTCAAAAAACGTCAGACAATCCCGGATCGGCAGGGCGGTTACCTGTTGAATATTCTGCCCTCCCACCAGGATATGCAACGCCTCTTTTTTGAGCCGCGCCCCGTGGCAGGTGGGGCAGGGCATTACATTCATGTACTTTTCCAGCTCTTCCCGGGTTGCGTCGGAATCGGTCTCGCGGTAGCGGCGCTCCAGATTGTTGAGCACCCCCTCGAACTCCTTGTGGTAGGTATGGCGACGGCCATGTTCCTCCCACCAGAATTCCACCTGTTCACCACGGGAGCCGTGCAGGATCACTTCCTGGGCCTTGGGGGGCAGTTCCTTGAAGGGGGTGGTGATATCGAATTTGAAGGCCTTGGCCAGCGCCTCGAGGGTAAGATGATACCATCCCGAAAGCCGCTTTTCCCAGGGAGCGATGGCCCCCTCGCGGATCGAGAGGTCGGGATTGGGCACCACCAACTCGGCATCAAAATACATGCGGGTACCGAGACCGGTGCAGTCCGGGCAGGCGCCGTATGGGTTGTTGAAGGAGAACATACGCGGCGCGATCTCCGGATAGGAGATGCCGCAGTCGGTGCAGGCGAATTTTTCAGAAAAGGTCAGTCGTTCACCATCCACGATCTGGACCACCACCAGACCGTCGGCATGGCCCAGGGCAGTCTCCAGCGAGTCGGCCAGACGACGCTCAATCCCCTCCTTGACCACCACCCGGTCAACCACAATCTCGATGTCGTGCTTCTTCTTCTTGTCCATCTCGATGTCGTCGGACAGCTCCAACGCGACGCCATCCACCAGCACCCGGGTAAAGCCCTCCTTGCGCAGCTGCTGCAACTCCTTCTTGTACTCGCCCTTGCGGCCGCGGATCATCGGGGCCAGCAGCTGCAGCTTGGTCCCTGTCGGCAAGGCCATAATCCGATCCACCATCTGGGATACCGTCTGGGCGGTAATCGGCTTACCGCACTCATGACAGTGGGGCTGACCGATCCGCGCAAACAGCAGGCGCAGGTAATCGTAGATCTCGGTTACCGTACCAACCGTGGAGCGCGGGTTGCGCGAAGTAGTCTTCTGTTCAATGGAGATGGCCGGCGACAACCCTTCGATCGACTCCACATCCGGCTTTTCCATCTGCTCCAGAAATTGGCGGGCGTAGGCCGAGAGGGATTCAACGTAGCGGCGCTGACCTTCAGCGTAGATGGTGTCAAAGGCCAGCGTCGACTTGCCTGAGCCGGACAGGCCGGTGATCACCACCAACTTGTCGCGGGGGATGGCCACATCGATGCACTTCAGGTTATGTTCGCAAGCACCCTTTATGGTGATACATTCATGTGACATACTGTGTCAGCACACCTTTCAACTGCCGTACTAAAGGATCACTTCTGCTTCAGGCACCAGCCCTCTTTGTTGACCTGGGGGGTACGGGCAATGGCCAGCGAATCGGGGGGGACATCCCGGGTAACGGTGGTGCCGGCTGCGATCAGGGCGCCCCTGCCGACGGTCACCGGGGCCACCAGCTGCACGTCGCTACCCACAAAGACGTTATCACCGATCACGGTCCTGTGCTTGTTAACGCCGTCGTAGTTACAGGTGATGGTGCCGCAGCCCACATTCACCTCCCGTCCGATCTCGGCGTCACCCAGATAGGTCAGGTGTGAGGCCTTGCTGCCTTCGCCCAGCACCGCCTTCTTGGTTTCAACAAAGTTGCCGATCTTGACCTGATCGTGCAGCACGGTGCCTGGCCTCAGGTGAGCCATCGGCCCTACCGCAACGTCGCTATGCAGCACCGCTTCGGCAAGCACACTGCCACTTTTCAGATGAACCTTGTTTCCCAGGGTGCAATCACAGACCTGCACGTTGCTCTCCAGCAGACAGCCTTTTCCAATAACTGTTTTGCCACGCACTACGCAACCGGGCCAGATCTCGGTGTCGGCACCGATTACCACGCCGGCATCAATATAGGTGCAATCAGGATCGATCAGGGTAACGCCGTCCTGCATCAGCCGTGTATTGATACGCTCCCGCAGCAACCGGGCTGCCTGGGCCAACTGCGCCCGGTCATTGACCCCCATGATCTCCTGGGTGTCATCCGCTACCACGGCAGCACAACCACGCTGTTCAGCCACGGCAACCGCCACCAGGTCGGTCAGGTAATACTCATTCTGGGCATTATTGCTGCCCAGGCTGCCGATGTGTGCCTGCAAAAAATCCAGCTCCATACAGTAAATGCCGCTGTTCACCTCATTGATGGCAGCTTCGTCAGGCGTGGCGTCCTTATGTTCAACGATCCGCTGCACCCGGCCTGCGCTGTCCCGCACGATACGTCCATAGCCGGACGGGTCTGCCAGCTTGGCGGTCAGCACCGTCACCGCTGCCTTGGACGAATGATGTGTCATTGCCAGACGCTGCAAGGTGGCGCCGGTCAGGAGCGGGGTATCGCCGCACAGGATCAGCACCGTTGTGCTGTTTCCCGAAAGCGCCGGCAAGCCACAGGCCACGGCGTGGCCGGTACCCAGTTGTTCTTCCTGCAGAGCGATGCGCAACCCGGCCTCGCCGCTCAACACCCGCTGAACCTGCTCTGCCTGGTGGCCCACCACCACCACCATCTCCTCGGCGCCAGCCTCCCGTGCGGCGGCCAGGGGCCAGCAGACCATCGGCTGTCCGGCCACCTCATGCAGTACCTTGATCAGGTCTGACTTCATGCGGGTCCCTTTACCGGCGGCAAGGATCAGGGCAGCTATCTTCGACATGGAACACTCCTAAAAATCAGTAGTAACGTGTAATTGTAATGATACGCACACCTAGCGTCAAGCAGACATGTTGGCGGAAACACTTTACAGACGCCTTTTTTCACCCTATAGTCACCAGCTAAAATCATTAGTGTTTTCTGAGAGATCATGGGAATCGCCGAAGACCTGCTCATATTCGAAGCCCGCCTGAAGGAGCTGATCACCAGCTACGAGCAATACTTCATCGGCCTCGAGAAACGCGAGCCCCTCAAACAGCTGGAAGAGGTGGAAAAACTGGCGCGCCGCTATGCCACCGGACCTATCACCAACACGATGTACAAGCATCGTTACAACAACCTGGTGGCCCGCCTGAGCAGCTACCGTCAGCATTGGAACCGGATTTTGCGGGAGATTGAAGAGGGCCGGTACTCCCGTGACCGTTTCCGGGCCAAGCTGCATGAAACTGAACGCACCAATCCGTCGGCCACAGCATCAAAACCACAACGTTCACCCCAGGAACAAGAGATCGAACGGATCTACAGCGAGCTGCAGGAGGCCTCCCGCCGCTGCCACCTGACTGCAGCCATGAGCCGGGAACAACTGGCCGCCACCCTCGAAAAACAGCGCCCGGTGCTGGCCCAGAAACTGGGAACCAGCGACATCCAGTTCCGGGTGGTGGTGGAAGACGGCAAGCCCAAGATCAAGGCCGGCCTGAAGCACAAACAAAACAACGAGTAACTCCAGACCTGCCTATGCCGTTGCCATCACGCCCCACCCTGTTCAACACAGACCACCATTTTCACCACCTCCTCACCAGCGGCTCATCCCCCTTGGTACTGAGCGGTCTCTGCGGCAGCGCTCCAGCCCTGGTTATTGCGGAGCTTGCCCTCCACAGCAAACGACAACTGCTGGTGGTGACGGCCAATCAGGCAACGGCAGATGAACTGACCCGTGAGCTTGTCTTCTGTGAAACACAGCAACTGACCACCTTCCCGGCCTGGGAAGGGCTGCCGTTTAGCACAACCTCGCCCGTTGCCGACATCAGCGGAGCCCGTCTCGAAACGCTTTTGCGGTTGCTGCAAAATGCTCCAGCGGTTGTCATTGCCCCATTGCCGGCGCTGATGCAGCGGATCATACCCCGCTCGGTACTCGGCAACGTTGCCTGCAGCCTGGCCCCCGGCGACGAGCTGGACCGTGACCAGTTCATGGCGCAGCTGGTTCGTCTGGGCTACACCCCGGCGCCACTGGTCGAGGAGCGGGGCAGCTGTGCCGTGCGAGGCGGCATCCTTGATCTGTTCCCCCCCTCACAACCACGCCCGGTGCGGATAGAGCTGTTTGGTGACACCATCGAGACCCTGCGCAGCTTTGACCCTTTGAGCCAACGTTCCCTGGAGCCGTTGGAGCGCCTGACCCTGCTGCCCTCGCGGGAACTGGTGCTGACCCCTGAAATGCTGGCCGCCTTCCTGCCCCGCCTCAAGGCGCGGGCCGACGAACTGGACCTGCCGGCCGATCGTCGACGGCTGCTGGCGGAAGAGCTGCAAGGCAGCATCTTCCCTGACGGCGTAGAGTACCTGCAACCTTTGTTTCATCCTGGGCTGGAGACCCTTTTCGACTATCTGGACGCCCCGCTGGTGGTGCTGGTCGATCCGGCGGCGCTGGAGCAATCCAGCCAGCAACTGGTCAGTGATCTGCTGCTAGGCGCCGAAAAGGCCCACAGCGACGGTCGACTGTACCCGCTGCCCGCTGAACTCTACCTGACACCGGACGAGCTGACCGGGCTGCTAGAACAGCAAAAACGGATAGAACTGCCGCTACTGGCGGTCAGCAACGACACCCCAGTGGGCCAGTTGCTACCGATCAGCTGCGAGAACAACAGCGATCTCCGCCTCAACGTGGGCCGCGACCACGACCACGCCCTGCAGGGTGTGTCAGCACGGATCAAAGACTGGCAGCAATCAGGCTGGCAATGCATCATCACCTGTCACCAGCCGTCCCAGGCCGAACGCCTGCGCAGCCTGCTGGAACCCTATGGTATCCAGCCACCAACCACCATTGCCGAGGGCCTGGAGGCCGCCTGGCAGCTGGCAGCAGCCGGAGGCATCAGCCTGGCCCTGGGCGACCTCTCCCGCGGCTGTCGACTACCCGAGGCAAAACTGGTTCTGATCGCCGAGGAAGAGCTGTTCGGCAAACGGGTCCGCCGCAAGAGCGGGGTCAGTGCCCTGCGCAGCAAGCAGATCATGGCCTCGCTGGCGGAGCTGAAACCAGGCGACGCCATGGTGCATATCGACCACGGCATCGGCATCTACCGTGGCCTGCAGCACCTCAAGATGGGCGCTGTAGAGGGCGATTTCCTGCTTTTGGAATACGCCGGCAATGACAAGCTCTACCTGCCGATCGACCGGCTGGGGCTGGTGCAACGCTATGCAGGCGGTGAAGGGGCCCAGCCCCATGCCGCCAAACTGGGCGGCACTGGCTGGGAAAAGACCCGCAGCAAGGCCAGGAAGGCAGTGGAGGAGCTGGCCGCCGAACTGCTGGAGATCTATGCCAAGCGCCAGGCCTCCCAGGGCTTCGCCTTTTCGCCGCCGGATGACCTGTTCCGCGAGTTCGAGGCCACCTTCCCCTGGGAGGAGACCCCCGACCAGCTCTCGGCCATCATGGACGTACTGGCCGACATGCAGCACTCCCGCCCCATGGACCGCCTGGTCTGCGGCGACGTGGGCTATGGCAAGACGGAAGTTGCCCTGCGCGGGGCCTTTAAGGCGGTGCTGGACGGCAAGCAGGTGGCGGTGCTGGTGCCCACCACCATCCTGGCCCAGCAGCATTTCGAGACCTTCAGCAACCGCCTCAAGGACCATCCGGTGACAGTGGAGATGCTCTCCCGCTTTCGCACCACAGCTGAACAAAAGGCAATTCTGGAGCGGGTCAAGAAAGGGGAGATCGACATCATCATCGGCACCCACCGCCTGCTGCAGAAAGACGTAGCCTTCAAGGATCTGGGCCTGTTGATCGTTGACGAGGAGCAACGTTTCGGGGTCAAGGATAAGGACCGGCTCAAGCAGTACCGGGCCAGCGTGGACATCATGACCCTGACCGCCACACCGATCCCCCGCACCCTGCATATGTCGATGATGGGCATCCGCGACCTGTCGATCATCGACACCCCGCCGGTTGACCGTCAGGCGATCCGCACCGTGGTGGCGCGTGATACCGATGAGCTGGTCCGAGAGGCGATCCTGCGCGAGCTGCAACGGGATGGCCAGGTGTTCTTCGTCCACAACCGGGTACAGAGTATCGGCCTGGTTGCCGAACGTCTGCGGCGGCTGGTACCGGAGGCGCGCATCGCGGTGGCGCACGGCCAGATGGATGAGAAGGAGCTGGAAAAGGTGATGCTGAGCTTCATGCACGGCCAGACCGACCTGCTGCTCTGCACCACCATCATCGAATCCGGCCTGGATATCCCCCGGGCCAACACCATGATTGTCGACCGGGCCGACACCTACGGCCTGTCGCAGCTCTACCAACTGCGGGGCCGCATCGGCCGTTCCACGGTGCGTGGCGAGGCCTACCTGCTGATCCCCGGTCAGGCGGCCATCAGCCAGGATGCCCGCGAGCGGCTCAAGATCATCCAGGAGATCACCGAGTTGGGAGCCGGCTTCAGGATCGCCACCCACGACCTGGAACTGCGCGGTGCCGGCGATCTGCTGGGACCACGCCAGTCCGGGGCGGTGGCCGATATCGGTTTTGAATACTACAACCAGCTGCTGGAAGAGGCCATTGCCCAACTGAAAGGTGAGGCACTCGAAGAACGCTGCGAGCCGGAGATCAATCTGGCACTACCGGCCTTCATCCCTGAGAGCTACGTGCCTGACACCAACCAGCGGCTGGTGCTGTACAAACGGCTGGTGCAGGCCGAGTCCGACGACGAGGTGGCCGAGACCTTGAGCGAGATGGCCGACCGCTACGGCCGTCCCCCCCAGCCGATCATCACCCTGGGACAGATCATGCAACTCCGCATCAGCCTGAAACGACTCAAGGTCAACAAGATCGAATCTGACGGCAAACGGCTGGTCTTCAGCTTCCATCCCGCTACGCCGGTCAACCCGGAGCTGCTGATCGGCCTGATCCGCCAGGAGCCGCAGCGCTACCAGTTTACCCCCGATCACCGCCTGCTGGTTGCGTTGCCGGTTAATGCCAGCACTGCCGAAACCCTGACTACCGCCCAGGAAGCACTGCTCAAGCTGACTGCGTAGCCTGCGCAGCTTGACCACCGCCGCCGATACCGATTGCACCTTGCAACCGTCATGTCGGCTATGGTATTTTTTCAAAGTTTCATCACCCAATTAACACGCATCTCAAAGGAGCAGCCGTGAACACTCGCACCATCGTCAAACTGATGATTACCGCCCTCGGCCTGACCGCCCTGGTGGCCTGCCAGAACAAAACGACCTCATCGGACAGCACCGCCGACAAAAAGCAAGCCACCGTACTGGCAACCGTCAACGGCAGCACCATCACCAGCGCCGACTTCGACCGTGAAGTCAAGGCTCTGCCGGAGTATATCCGCGGCATGGCCGACACACCGCAGGGAAAAAAAGAGCTGATCGATACCCTGGTGATGCGGGAACTGATCCTGCAACAGGCAGCTAAAGAAGGGCTGGACAAGGGCAAGGAGATCGATGAGAAACTGGCTGAACTGAAAAAGCGGATCGTGGTTGACACCTACCTCAAGAAAAAGGTCGAGACCGATGCCAAGATCAGCGATGAAGAACTGAAAAAGTTTTACGAGCAGAACCTCGACAAGTTCAAATCCGGCGAGCAGGTCAAGGCCAGCCATATCCTGGTCAAAAGCGAGCAGGAGGCCAAGGATATCCTGGCCCAGCTGAAGGGCGGCACAGCTTTTGAGGAACTGGCCAAGGCCAAATCGGTGGACACCTCGGCCAGCAAGGGCGGTGATCTGGGCTGGTTCGGCAAGGGCAACATGGTGCCGGCCTTCGAAAAAGCCGCCTTCGCCCTCAAGGAAGGGCAACTGTCCGGCATCATCAAGAGCGAGTTCGGCTTCCATATCATCAAGCTGACCGGCAAGCGGGCCGCCGGCACCCGCAGCTTTGACGAAGTCAAGGAGCAGATCACGGCAGCCCTGATGCCGTCCAAGCAACAGCAGATCTTCATGCAACTGAAAGAGGACCTGAAAAAAGGCGCCAAGATCGAGCTGAAGGAAGCCGCTCCGGCCGACGCCCAACAGACACCGGCTGCCCCGGCGAGCCCTGAGAAGAAATAACCGAGGCCATCTGCATGATCATGCCGTCCATCTATTGTCGCCTACTGCCGTCGCTCCTGCTGTCGACCCTGCTACTGGCCGGGTGCGCCTCAACGCCCGAGCCGGTGGCCGAGCCACTCAAACCGGCGGTCACCGTACTGCCCCAACCAGCTCTACCACCACTGCCGAGCGGTGCGGTGCGGGTCAATGGCATCGCCGCCATCGTCAATGACGAGGTGATTACCTTCCGGGAAGTCGTCCGCGAGACACAGCCACTGATCGCCGAGAGTCAGAAAAAAGGACTGGTGGATGACAAGGCCCGCAGCGACCTGCGCAAGATGGTGCTGGAGCGGCTGATTGAGAAGAAACTGACTGACCAGAAGGTGAAAGAACTGGGCATTAAGATCGGTGACGATGAGATCCGTCAGGCCATCGACGATGTCAAGCGTCAGAACAATAACATGAACCAGCAGCAGCTGGCGGATGCGCTCAAAAAACAGGGGTACACCCTGGAGCAGTATGAGGCCCAGATCCGCGAACAGCTGGAACGGCTGCGCCTGGTGAGCATGGAGGTTCGCTCCAAGGTCTATGTCAGCCCAAAGGAAGTCGAAGAGTACTACGCCGCCAATCTGGCCAAGTATGCCGAGGATGAGCAGTTCAAAGCGCGGCATATCTTCATCAAGGTTGATGAAACAGGGCCGGCCGAAGAGTTGCAGCAGGCCATGACCAGGGCCTTGAACATCCTGTATGAGGCCCGCAGCGGCAAGGATTTTGCCGAGCTGGCCCGCCAGCATTCCGATGATCCGGCCGCCAAGAAAGACGGCGGCGACCTGGGCAGCTTCAAGCGGGGCGAGATGCTGGCCGATCTGGAGCAAGCCTTGCTGCCGCTGAAGCCTGGTGAGGTGGGTGAGCTGGTCAAGACCCCCTCCGGCCTGCATATCGTCAAACTGGAAGAACGCGACAGCGGCAAGGTCAAACCGTTTGAAAAGGTGAAGACCGAGATAGAAGACCAGCTCTACCGCACCCGTCAGGACGAGCGTTTCAGCCAGTGGCTCAAAGAGCTCCGCGCCAAGGCAAGCATCGAGATCAAGGATAGTAACGGCCTGATCTAACCAGCAGCCAGATTTATCAGGCAGCACATAAAAGCCCCTGACGGCAGTGACCGGCAGGGGCTTTTAGATTGTTAAGCTTGATGCGTCAAGCGCGCAAGGTCAGGCCCGGGTGCGCAGATATTTGAGGAACTCCTCCTGGGTCAGTTGCTTCTTGCTGACCAGGTGGGATATCTCACGGCTCATGGCCAGCTTTTCTCCCTCCTTGAGTTCTCCCTTCAACAGCACAAAGAACGGCATGTTCTGGCTGTAGGGGAACAGGCGGAACTTGTCCAGCAGTTCAAAGGCCGACATATCGGGCAGCATCACATTACTGAAGGCCAGGTATTTGGGGTGCAGCGAGGTAAGAGCAAGCGCCTCTTTGCCGGTATAGGCCTTCACCACTTCAAAACCGATACCTTCCACTGCCTTGGACAGCTTTTCCTCACCGGAGCGCGAGACCATCAGGGCCTGCAGGTCCCAGGTCTCCACCTCATCGGTCAGGCCATAGACCGCCAAACGGTCCAGCAGGTACTGCTCATCCACCGGCGATACAAAAAAACCGGCCACCGGGAAAACACCGCCCACCTTACCCTTTTCGCTCAAAAAGACCGGCAGTACCGGAATGTTGCGGGTGGCCGGATTGGACTTGATCTGCAGCAGAATACCCCAGCCATCGGCAGAGTGGGGCGAGATATCCAGCACCACCCCCAACGGTCGACGCTCAGCCAGGCGCTCGAGCTGCTCCAACCGGGGCTGATATCCGGCAGCTTCCAGATAGCCGCTGAGAATGGCTTCGCGCCCTTCGCCGGGTTGGACACCCAGAATCCAGAGTTCCGGCCGCTCTGCCGCAACGGCCCCACTCATCGCCGCACCGTCATCCGCTTTTGCATCCGCCCTCCCATGGCCGCCATCTGATGCTTTTGCAACTGTCCCAGGCTCTCCAGATGGAACTGGTACCAGGGATCACCGAAGCTGCGCATCTTCATCTTGCGACCGTTCTCAAGGTGATCCAAGTTTTCGATGATATGCGGATCGGCAGGCAGTTTTTTGAGGCCGCGCCGCAACACATCCTTGGCCTTGGCCGCATCGTTACACTCTTCTGCCAGACAGTAGGCGTAGAGATTCCAGAGCAGCGATTCCTTACCGTTCCACTGCACCGCCTTCTCAAAGGTCTTCTCCATCTTGTCACGCTTCTGGCGTTTCAGATAGCTAATGGCCAGCATCCCCATGGCGATCCAATTTTTGAAGAAGGCCTGCTCAAGGTGGGGAAAGGCGTTCGAAAAATCACGTTTGATGTAGTAGGCCATGCCGATCTGTGAATTGATCTGCTGACTGACGTACAGCTGCCAGGGACCGTAGCGCAGGGCATCCTTCATGCCGCGGATAGCCTTCTCGAAACGCTGGGCCTGCAAGTCTTTGCCGGCCAGCTCCAGGGCGGCCATCACCTTTTTCATGATGATCCGGGAGGCGATCACGAAAACGGCGGTAAAGACCACCATGCCAGCCATCAACGACAGCCACCAACTCAGCTGGAAACCCAGCAGCAGCACCAACAAAACCGCCACAGCAGCGGCGGCAGACAGAAGAATCGAATACATGGAATACAATCCCTTCGGATGAGAGTGGTGGCGTCTTAGGCCCTGGTACTGCTTTCGCTCTTTGCTCTGGCAACAATCAGCTTTTTACCTGGGGCCAGCACCATCTTGCCCTTCAGGTTGTTCCAGGAAGCCAGAAGCTTGGTTGAAACCTTGAAGCGACGTGCCAGGGTGGTCAGCGTGTCCCCTTTACGTACCGTGTAATAACGGATCTCGGCCCGCTTCTGTGCCTGTTTACCCTCGCTAGCAAAATCCACCGACTGCCGGACCGGAACGATCAGCGTCTTGCCAGCCACCCGCTCCCTGCGCCCCAAGCCATTCAGTTCGGACAGTTCTCCGGTGCTTATATTGAAGCGACGTGCCACGCTCCGCAGATTATCCTTGCGGCTGGCGGTATAGCGGGTATAGAGGTTTTTTTCACTATACCGCTCCTGCTCGGGAATCTCGGCATAGGCCACCTCGAAACGGGCCTTGGTCCCCTTGGGGATGCGCAGCTCAAAATTCGGGTAATTGGGCGGGGTTGTCCAGTGGCGCAGGGCAGGATTCAACTGACGAATGCTCTGGTAGGTGGTACCGGTCAGACGGGCCACCAACTCAAGATCGGTCCGTCCAGGCAGCGTCACCGTATCGTGTTCGATCTGTGGGATCGACACAACATCTTCAAAGCCGTAACGTGCCGGATCTTTGGCAACGATGGCGGCGGCCAGCAACTTGGGAACATAGTCCTTGGTCTCGCGCTTGAGGTACGATCCTTTGGTCAGCTCCCAGAAATCGCTGGTGTTATACTTGTCAATGGCCCGGAATATCTTGTTTTCGCCGGCATTATAACCGGCGGTGGCCAGGTACCAGTCACCATTGAACATGGCGGACAGGTCTTTCAGATACATGGCGGCCGCCATGGTGGCCTTGACCGGGTCCCTGCGTTCGTCGATCCACTGGTCGATCCGCAACGAATAGCGTCGGCCGGTGGCGGGCATGAACTGCCAGGGACCGACGGCGCTGGCCACGGAGCGGGCGTGCAACACAAAGCCGCTCTCGATCATGGCCACATAGACCAGATCCTCAGGCAGGCCTTCCTTGCGCAGTACCTCTTTCATCATCGGCAGATAACGGGTTGAACGGCTGAGCCAGCGTGCAAACGAGGCCTTTGAACGTCCTTGAAACTGCTTGATAAAATATTCAACCTGGCTGTTGAGTGTTAGTGGAAGGTCTGAGGCCGGGAGGTCATCGGGCAGGCGTAACTCGGACAGCAGGTCAACCTCTGTATCCTGCAGCTCGTCAAGGGTAAAAAGGGATGTCAAACCACCTGGGGCGGGCTGTCCCGCTGCCAGTTTTTCCAGATCTGCAGCGGCAACAGGGGACTCTGCGCGAACGGACGAAACTGAACTGCCCCCGGTGCTGTGGGGCTGCATCAGTTCGTGCAGCAATTTTTGTGCAGGATCTGCGGCACCATGGGCGGGTAGTACACACACCAGCATCAGGCCACAAACGACAAGCAGACAGTGTTGTATCACGAAGCAGTACCCTCAACCATTCCATTGCAAAAGATGCGGCATTATAGTCGCTTGGCCTCCGAATGTCAAATCAGCCAACGGGCTGTTTTTGCTTAACAAAACAAAAAACGAGCCCATCGTTGGGCGATGGGCTCGTCTGTACAGCAGGGACAGATGGCTGATCAGGAGGCGAGTTTGCTCTTTTCTTTCTGAATCGCCTCACGGCCGGCCTCGATGGCAGAAGCCAGGATCGACTTCTTCTCGCGAATCGCCTCCTGACCTTCCTCAAAGGCGCTCACGAGCTTGGTCTGCGCCTCCTTGGTATATTCCTTGATCTTTTCCACGGCATCGTCCGCCAGGTCAGCGATCTGCTCTCTGGTCTCACGCCCGCTCTTGGGGGCGTACAGCAGCGCCAGAGCAGAACCCAGGGCCGCGCCGGCCAAAAACGAAACTATCACCGTACCAGTCGAAACACCATTGTCATTGTGGGCCATTGGTCAAGCTCCTTTCATCTTACGATTGAGATAACGGTCCAAAAGAAATTTACCGGCCACCTTCGCTCCAGTTGCCCAGGCGCTGGCCTGACCGAACATGCCGGTAACCAGACACATGGACCGATTGATGGTGGTCATCTGATCGCCTGTTTCGCCCAAGGCGGTCATGAACCGCTGAACATCAGCCGTGTGTTCAGCCATGCCTTTGCTCACCGTTTTTAACTCTGCCAGCACCTCGTTCAGCTCTTTGATCGTGGGTTTAAGCTCGCTGGTCAGAAGATCGGCCAAGCCGGTCACCGATTCGGCGGTACGCCTTACCGACAGGATGGTCGGTATCAAAAACAGGACCAACACCGCCAAGGCAAGAGCGGCAATCAGTGCTGCGAGTGCTCCGAGGGTCATTACGACGCTCCTTTCATTGCATATACGGCAGTCGGACTTTTAGTATAGCTGATGCTGGCGGTTGTGCAAGTAAATCATCGGACAACATCGTAAAGCCGTGCATCTGCTAGACACAACTATCAGGAGCCATCGCTAGCGAGCAGAGCGAGGCGGCACCCTGCTCCACCAGACAGCCGCTGCGCAGCGTGGTCTCCTCGGCCAGATTCACCAACTGCTTGGCCCAGGCCAGGCTGCTGGGCGGCATGCTCGCAATCCGCTCAGCCACGGCGACCACCTCATCCCAGTACCGGTCACCGTTGACCACCCGGTCCACCAGCCCCATCTGCAGCGCCTCGGCAGCGTTGTAACTGTCGCAGGTCACAAATATCTCCCGGGCCCGGTTCTTGCCCACCAGTCGCGGCAGCTTCTGGGTGCCGCAAAAACCGGTAATGATCCCCAGCCGTGCGCCGGGATGGGCGATCAGCGTCCTGTCACTGGCGATACGCATATCGCAGGCCAGAGCCAGATCGCAACCGCCACCCATGGCGATGCCATTCACTGCGCCGATAATCGGCTTGGTAATGCGTTCCATCTGGTCAAACAGCGACTGCCCGAGATCGGCGAACTGCAGCCCGTCCAGGGGGGTGAAGGGACGCATCTGACCGATATCGGCCCCCACCGCAAAGGATTCGCCGGGCCAGCCCGACAGCAGGATGCAGCCCACATACTCGTCATTCTCAAGCTCGGCCAGAGCCCGTTTCAGCTCGCGGATGGTGGTTACGGACAGCTTGTTGAAGCGGGCTCCACTATCCAGGGTCAGGTACCCGACCCGGTTGCGAACCTCAATACGCAACTTCTTGTACGGCATCAGCTTCCGAGCTCCTTGTTCATTGACCTGCCTACATCTCGATGCCGGTCCGCGCAGGGACCCCAGCCTGGTAGTAATGTTTGATATCGCGCATTTCGGTCACCAGATCGGCTGCCTCCACCAGCTGGGGGTGGGCATTGCGTCCGGTAATCACCAGCTCCATCCCGGCAGGCCGCAAGGCGATCAGTTCCAGCACCTGATCAAGATCCACCAGACCAAACCCCAGTGCACCGTTCAGTTCATCCAACACCACCAGATCATAACGGCCGGAGGTAATGATCTCCCGTGCCTGCTGCAAAGCCTCCTGGGCTGCAGCCCGGTCGGCGCTGGTATCGCTGGTGTTGACCCAGCCGGGCTGGCCGGTCTGGATAATGGTGAACAGCGGCGCCAGCTTTTCCGCCACCAACTGCTCGCCATAGGGTCCACCACCCTTGATGAACTGGAAAAAGCAGACCTTCAGACCGCGACCCACGGCACGCAGGCACAACCCCAAAGCGGCTGTGGTCTTGCCCTTGCCGTTACCGGTATAAATCTGTACACAGCCTTGCTTGAGCGGCATCGGTCACTCTCCCGTAAACTGCGGTTCCCGTTTTTCCAGAAAGGAGCCCATCCCCTCCTTCTGATCACGGGAGGCAAAGCAGAGCGCGAAGGCATCCCGCTCCAGCAGACAGGCGGTCTTGAGATCGATATCATACCCGGCGTCCACCACCTCGCCCCCCACCCGCAAGGCCAGGGGAGAACGGGTACAGACACGCTGCAGCAGGGCCATAGCCGCTTGTTCGAGCTCAGCCGCCCCATAGAGCCGGTTTACCAGCCGCACCCGCAACGCCTCTTCGGCGTCGATCAGCTCGCCACTAAACAGGAGCTGCTTGGCCACTGAACGGCCGACCAGCCGAGCAAGGCGTTGGGTGCCACCAAAGGCGGGCAGACGCCCCTGACTGATCTCCGGGAACCCGAAGCGGGACGAATGATCGGCAACGATGAAGGAGCAGGCCAGGGCCAGCTCAAGCCCCAGACCGGTAACCTCGCCGGACAGGGCTGCCACCACCGGCTTGCCTAATCCCTCCAGGGCAAACAACGCCTCCTGGCCAAAAGCGGACAATCGGGCGGCATCAGATGGCGTCAGTGAAGCGTCAGCAGCAACCTGGCAAAACTGTGCACCCTGACCGCAGACCAGCACCCCGCGCACACCTTCTTTAACGGCCAGTTGCTCGAACTGTTTGCGCAGCTGGCCTAACAGGTCACGACGTGACAACTGTTCGCCACCGGCTATCCGCAGCCGCGCAACCGTTCCGTCAAGCTCTATTCGACAGGCTTTTTCTGGCATGGACAAAAAGATCCCTTCAAGGTTTTCTGCGGCCAGAAGTATACACATCCACGGTCGGCAGGGTCAAGGCTACTGTGTCAAACCTTGCCAGCGGTCGCTTTCTCGCTATACTCCCAATGCACAGGCACCACACACTCCGGGGGACACCATGCAACTCACCCGTTCCATCCAACGCAGTCGCAGTACACACGCTGCCACGGCACTGGCCAATGCAGACTGGCTTGAGTCGCACATGTCGCCCTACTTCTTTCAGGCCATGGCCGATGAATCAGAGGCGCTGACAACCCTGGCCAGGGAACTCGGCACACTGCAGCACAACCGCCACCTGATGCTCAGCGACCGGGAGCGGACCTTGATCCTGGCCTGCGTAGACCAACCCGGATCCCTGTACGAAACCCTGCGTCGTATTCCGGTTGAGCATATCTCCTACGCCATGTTCTCCCACTCCAATGGTGCCATGCCTGGCATGACCGAAGAGCTGGAGGTACAACGCTTCGAATTCGACCGACGGCCCCACGGAACGATCGATCCGCAGCGTGAACCTGAACTTGATCCCAAGCTGCAACGGTCAATCCTGCGCGAACTGCGAACCATCGCACCATCCCTCGATCGGCAGCGTTGCCTACGCCTGTTGAGCCTGCTCTGGCAGAACAACCCGGCCAGCGTTACCTTGTCGCCCCCCAGCCGCACCGCCTGGCTCGTCTGGCTGTTCAGCCAGAGTAACGCCAGCGGCGGCCTGTACCTGGACCTGAGAGAGGTGGAGCGAGAGGGACAGCAGGAAACCCGGCTGCTGTTCGCCGTAGGTAATCCACCCCAGGAGGAATTTCTGCTCCAGGTGGTGGAGGTCTTCAACCGGTTGGACATCGGCATCCGCAGGGCCTACTGCCAAACCATATCCAACGGTACCCACCCGTACTTCTTGGGGACATTCTATCTGCAGCACCGCAGCGGCCAGCCGCTTACCACCGGCTCACCACTGGCAGGTCGCATGCAGCAGGAATTGTGCAACACCCAGATCCTGGCCAATACCGGTTACAGTTACCGGGAATGGGTAACCAAAGGTGTTTTGCCGGGAGACGATGCTGCCTTGATCAATGCCTTTGTGGCCTTCTGCCATACCAATCTGGCCCACAGCAATCCCGATCGCTTTGGCCTGGAAGATGTGCAGAGCGCCTTCCACAACCACCCGGAGATGGCGCTGCTGCTGACCAGCCTGTTCAGGCTGCGCTTTGACCCGGAGCTGCCCGACCGTCAGCAGTACCAGCAGGCATTAGCGGAAGCGACCCGCACGGTACAGGATTACAATACCGGCCACCGCTGGCTGGATGAGATTCGTCGCACCATCTACCGCTGCTGCCTGCTGCTGATCAGCCACACCCTCAAGACCAACTTCTTCGTCGTGGAAAAGCAGGCCCTGGCCTTTCGTCTTGATCCGGCCTACCTGCAGGAGCTGGGCAGCGCAACTATTGCCGATCTGCCGGATACACCGCCGTTCCGGGTGACCTTCTTCTTCAGCCGCTACGGCCATGGCTACCACATCGGTTTTTCCGATATCGCCCGCGGTGGTTGGCGTACCATCATCGCCCGCAGCCAGGATGACGTGATTACCGCAGCCAGCACCCTGCTGCGGGAGGTCTATGTGCTGGCCCACACCCAGCACCTCAAGAACAAGGACATCTACGAAGGCGGCTCAAAGTTGGCGCTGGTGCTGGACGCCAGCGACCTCGACCCCGCAGTCCGCGATGCGGAGACCTGCCGCCTGTATAAGCTGCAGTACAGCATCGCCAACGCCTTTCTGGATATCTTCATCACCAGCGACGGCCGGGCCCGCGACCAGCGGGTGGTGGACTACTACGGCGATGACGAACCGATCGAACTGGGCCCCGATGAGAACATGCACGACAGCATGATCGAGGCCCTGGCTGACCTGTCCAGGCGCCGCGGCTACCTGCTGGGGGCAGGAATCATCTCCAGCAAGCGCTTCGGCATCAACCACAAACAGTACGGCGTGACCTCCACCGGTGTGATGACCTTTGCCGAAGTGGTGATGGCGGCCCACGGGATCGACATCCGTCATGATCCGTTCAGTGTCAAGCTAACCGGAGGGCCGGGCGGCGATGTGGCCGGCAACTGCCTGCGACTGATCCTGGAACGCTGCCCACAGGCACGGCTGACCATGATCCTTGACGGTACAGCCGCCGCCTACGACCCGGCAGGACTCGATCGTGACGAACTGCAACGGATTACTCTGCGACAGGACCTGGATCACTTTGACCCGCGCCGCCTCGGCCCCGGCGGCCTGATGCTCTTCCGCAGCGGGCAGCGCAAAGAGGGCCTAAAACAGGTGCACCGGCGCATGGAATGTTTGCCTGATGGCAGCCTGCAGGAGCGCTGGATTCCATCGGATGACTTTCATCGTGAATACGACAAGCTGCTATTCCACGTGGCGACAGACCTGTTCATTCCGGCCGGTGGCCGGCCGGAGACTATCGACGACCGGAACTGGAGCGACTTTCTGCTAGCGGACGGCAGGCCTTCGGCGCCAGTCATCGTAGAGGGAGCCAACTCCTTCATCACCCCCCAGGCCCGTCTCGAACTACAAAAGGCCGGTTGTGTGATCATGCGGGACGCCTCAGCCAACAAGTGCGGCGTCATCTCCTCCTCCTACGAGATCATCGCCAACCTGCTGCTGACGGAACAGGAGTTCCAGACCTTCAAGGAGCGCTATGTGGCCGATGTGCTGGCTATTCTGGAAAAACGATCCCGAGACGAGGCACGCCTGATCCTGCAACGTCGGCAGGAGTCGGGAGGCAACCTGCCGTACACTGAAGTTTCAAGCCATATCAGCCAGAACATCAACAGTTACTACAGCCGTCTGTTCCAGTTCTTCAGCCAGCGCCCCCAGCTCTGTCTGCAGCGACCTTTCCGCGGGGCACTATTGCGGCACCTGCCGACCCTGTTACGGGAAGAGCCGGCCTTTCGCCGCAGGATCAACCGGCTGCCACGCAAGTACCAGGCAGCCATCCTGGCGGCCGAGATCGGCGCGTCGCTGGTCTACACCGGCAACCGCGATGCCGACTTTGAACAGATGGTGCGCCGCCACCTGCAACGGATTGACTCGGTCTGACACGTAGTTTTTGCTTTTGCTGACACGCCGACCTGTGCTAGAGAGAATACAGAAATTGCCTGTGAAGAGGAGGTCCATCATGTCCCGCTCCAACGATAATGCCGCCACCACCGCCATCCTGGCTTTTGCCTCCGGCGCCCTGCTGGGTGCTGTTGCCGCCCTGCTGCTGGCACCAGCCCCCGGAAACGAAACCCGTCGCAAGCTGGCCGGTATTCAGGAAGACGCCACCGGACGGCTCAAGCAGTATGCCAAGGAGGCCCGCTTCAAGATGGGCCCCAAGGGCAAGGCTGAAGACCTGCAGTACGATGGCGGCGACGCCTGGATTTAGTCATTGATCCGGTCTGCGGCCTGAACGACAAAGGCCCCGACTCCTGCTGGAGTCGGGGCCTTTTATTTTCAACAACCATTGTGGCTGTTACTCGAACACGGCCTCAATACGGCGGTTCAGGGCACGTCCGGCAGCGGTGGTATTATCGGCCACCGGATTGGCCTCACCAAAACCTTTGGCGCTCAGACGATTGGCATCAACCTTGAAATTCTTGATGATGTAATCACGCACCGCATTGGCACGACGCTGAGACAGTTGCTGGTTGAGCCGGTCGTTGCCCACGCTGTCGGTATACCCTTCGATGGTCCCTTTCAGGGTCTTGTCCTGATTGAGGGCATCGCCAACTGCCTTCAGCTCATCGTAGTACTGCCGCTTGATCAGCGACTTGCCGGTATCGAACTGCACCTTCAGGGCGACTCGGGTAGCAACAGGAGCGGCCTTCTGGGCCGTTGACTCCACGACCTTGGGAGCGCAGCCGTCCTGATCAACCTTCACGCCTTTGGGGGTGCCGGGGCACTTGTCCAGGTAGTCATACACGCCATCACCGTCGGAATCCAGCGGGCAGCCCTTGGCATCAACCTTGACGCCCAGCGGGGTGCCGGGGCAGCTGTCCAGATAGTCATACACGCCGTCCTTGTCGCTATCCAGCGGACAACCCTTGGCATCGACCTTCACACCAACCGGAGTACCGGGGCAGTTATCCTGATAGTCGTAGACGCCGTCCTTGTCGCTATCCAGCGGACAGCCGTCGGCATTCACCTTCACGCCTTTAGGGGTGCCGGGGCAGTTGTCACGATCGTCAATCACGCCATCGCCATCGCTGTCGAGCGGTGCCGCCACAATCGGAGCGACCTCAACCGGCTTGGGAGCCGGTTTGGGTGCACCCACGGCAAAAAGCAGACCCAGGGTGTACTCTACGTTGTTCTTGATGCTGCTGTCAGCGGTGTAGTGCAAGGCACGCACATCGCCGCGCAGGGCGGCGTTCTCGGTGAAGAACCACTTGGCGCCAGCGCCGTAGTTCCACAGCCCTTTGGCTTTACCTTCCTCGCCATCCAAGCCGCCGAAGCCAGCTGCCAGATACGGCACGAAATCGCTCTTGGGCATGAAGTTATAGAGCAGGTCACCGCCGTAGCGCACCATATCCGTGGATCCACCGCCATCCTGACGGCCCTTGATATAACCGGCCACCCCTTCCAGGGCCCAGTTGTCGGTCAGATTGTAGCCCAGACGCAGACCAAAGGTGGGGGAGACGTTCTTCATGTCCAGATCGCCATCAAAGGTCACCCCACCGGCGTAGGGGGAAAACGTAAAAGTCTCTGCCCGGTTTTCGGCCAATGCCACGCCAGCCTGCAGCACCACGGCGCAGACGGCAATCCCTGCCATTTTTTTCATCATAGGTTGTATCCTCCTTTCAAATATGTCCCGGAACTGACCTTCTCCAGGACAGTGTTCAACGCTTACGTTGTAGCACGCATTTTCCATCTGTCAACCGTCAGAACCTTGCAAAGCTGGTGTGGCGCAGGTACTATGGGGCCTCCACCATCAATTTAACGTCAGGAGAACAGATCATGTTTTTCATCGCTCACCGCGGCCGCCGGATTCGCGGCAAAGAGATCTTCCGTCGCATGGTGCGGGAGACCGCACTTTCGGTCAACGACCTGATCTATCCGATGTTTTCAGCCTTCGGCAAGGGCATTCGCAAGGAAGTCTCCTCTATGCCGGGCATCTATCAACAGTCTATCGAGCATATCGTGGCCGAGGCCAAAGAGGTACACAGCCTGGGTATCCCGGCCGTGATCCTGTTCGGCATCCCGGAGGCCAAAGACGCGGTGGGCAGCGATGCCTATGCCGAGCACGGCATCATCCAGGAGACCATCCGGGCCATAAAACAAGAGGTGCCGGGACTTGCGGTGATCACCGATGTCTGCCTGTGCGAATATACCGACCACGGCCACTGCGGCATCATCAGGGACGGCGATGTGGACAACGATGCCACGGTGGAACTGCTGGCGCGAGAGGCATTGTCGCACGCTGAAGCCGGGGCCGACATGGTGGCGCCGTCCGACATGATGGACGGCCGGGTAGGTGCCATCCGCCAGATACTGGATGACAACGGTTTCAGCCATATCCCGGTGATGAGCTATGCCGTTAAATATGCCTCCGGCTACTACGGACCGTTCCGCGAGGCGGCCGAATCGACACCCCAGTTCGGCGACCGCCGTTCCTACCAGATGGATCCGGCCAACCGGCTGGAGGCATTGCGGGAGGCCCAGGCCGACATCGAGGAGGGGGCCGACATCATCATGGTCAAACCGGGCCTGCCCTACCTGGATATCCTGCGCGACCTGCGCAATGAATATGCCCTGCCGCTGGCGGTCTACAACGTATCCGGCGAGTACAGCATGATCAAGGCAGCGGCTGCCAACGACTGGATCGATGAAGAGCGGGTGGTGATGGAAACCATGCTGGGCTTCAAACGGGCCGGCGCCGATCTGATCATCACCTACCACGCCAAGGATGTGGCCCGCTGGCTTCAAAAGTAGCCGTCAGCCAACCCTTAAAAACAACGAGGCGGCCCCTTCGGAGGGCCGCCTCGTTGTACATTCAGCAATCTGTAAGCCTTTACCGCTATTCGTTCAGACGTTTTTCCATCTCCTGCTTCTGCTTACGAATGCTGCCTTCGCCGCCCCCCAGCTTGGGTGGCTCGCGCTCCGGCAGCTTCATCCGCAGGTTGGGAACCGTGAGCTGCTTGCCTTCTTTTGGCGGTGGCGTCACCACCAGCGCCGGAGCTGCGGCTGGCGCCGCTACCGGAGTCGAGGCTACGCTCGCGGGGACAACCGGTGGTGTCTTCTTTATCCGCTTTTTGCGGGGTGGAAAGGTCTTCTTCAGGTTCAGCTCCTCATTGGTAAAACTGGTAATGGAATCGCGGTTAACCAGTACCACCACCTTGCCCTTGTGACGCCAGACCTTCTTGGCATTGATCCAGCTGCCATCCTTGAGATAAACCCGTGCGGCCGAGGCGGTCGCCACCCAACAGACCACCAGCACAAGCGCCAAACCTAGCTTCTTCATGCCGAACCTCCCTGCGTGGTTAACGTTAACGGGCAGCATGCTACCCTCAGTGAGCCAAAACGGCAAGCCGTTATCACATATCTCATCTCCCTGTTACGGGAGTACGCTGTAGCGAACAGTCCCTCTGTTACTCCAGCCGATAGGCGCTCAACTGCTTACCGCGCCCCACCACCAATGTCCGGCCGTCCGAGGTCATTGCCAACAGATCAGCCCCCTTTTCCAGTCGGTAGCGGCGCAACTCCCGTCCCTGTAGACCATCCCAGGCGATCAGCATTTTTTCGGCGCCACTCACCAGCCGCTTACCGTTGGCGCTGACCGCCAGATGGATCACCTCATCTGCATGCCCACGCAGGATCTGATGCTGGGTAGCCCGCTGCAGATCCCAGATCAACACCAGCTTATCCTCGCCGGCTGATACCAGATACCTGCTGCTGCCGACAAAGGCCAGCGCCCTGACGTCGCCGCTGTGACCGGACAACCCCTTCAGCTGGCGGCCACTGGCAGCATCCCACAGCACAATCTGTTTGGCCTGGCCGGCAGTTGCCAGCACCCGACCGTCTGGACTGATGGCCACCGCCAGCACATCGTCAGGGTTCTTAACCGCCCGCAGACGATTGGTTTTGAGATCCCACAGCCAGGATTCTTTCCCCTTCGAGCCGATTGCCACCAGTCTTCCTGACTGGGCCAGATGCAGGTCACTGGCGACATCCTTGAGCTCGATGGAGGCCTGTTGCTGCCGGCGAGCCAGATCCCACAGCACCACCCGTTTATCCTTGCCGGCCGAAATCAGCTGACGACCGTCAGGGCTGAACTCCAGGGCCACCACGGCCCCCTTCAGGTGACCAGGCAGGGTCATCACCTGCCCCCCCGTTGCCAGATCCCAAATCACGATCTGACCATCATCATCGCCGGTGGCGATCTGGTTATTGGTGGGTGACACCGCCAGACTGAACAGATCCTCACGCAGTGCAGGAAAGACCGTAGACGGTGTCAGACCACTGATAGCTGCCTCGGCCAGCCGTTCCGCCTCGCGCTTGCGTTGTTCTTCAAGGGCCTCAAGCCGTTCTTCCTCCCGCTCCCGCGCCTCTTTTTCCAGCTTTTCCTGATACTCGCGGGCCTCTTTATCACGTTTTGCCTGCGCCTTGCGCTCAGCCTCCTCGCGCTTGCGCTCCTCTTCCCGCAGCTTGGCTGCCTCGAGCGGATTCAGCACCTCCTCCGACTGACTGCTGCGCACCTGATAGCCAGCCAGAATTGGATCAGCCGGATTTTCTTTAAGTACACTGGCCAGAGCGGTCTTGTCCCAGACCGAATCGATCTTCAGCAATCCCTTGGGAACCCGCTCAATCGAAAGCACCTCACCGGTCTTGGGATGACGCACCGGCTCCCCCTCGACGTAGACGCTGAACTGCATGCCGGGCCGCACACCGGCCTGACGTCCCAGGTCGATCATCACCCGATCGGTATCCCGCTTGACCACATAGCCATCCAGAGGAAAATGCCGGATGATGCGGGCCGAAATCTTGGCAACCAGATCGTTCAGGCTGGTGGTGGAACCGGCCCGCACCCGGTCGGCCGTGATGATGGCGCCGGTCTCAACGTTGATCAGCCGCACGTTCAGCTCATAGGTCCGCTCGTAATTCTGCACCGTGCCGGTCACCACCGTCTTGACCCCCAGCAGCTTACCCAGCCGGGAAGCACTGGCCGGATCCAACAGGCCGGAGCTACCCATCTTCTGCTCCTGCAGGATCTGCTGCATCAGACGACGTTCGATCACCTCAAAACGGCCGGCCTCCACCAGGCTGGTGGTGAACCATTCCGCCACGATCTTGCCCACGTCCTGGTTGCTGAACGAGCCCTGTTGTTGAAAATCCAGCACCGCCACCTTGGTCTTGTGGTAGTCGGCTGCACCGCAAGGCACAGACCAGGTGGCCAGCAACATGCTCAACAACAGTACGCGAACGATGATTGTCATGTTCATTCTCCCCTAAGCAGACTGCCTGAAACGATAGACCGCTTCAGGAATCGCCTTGTCGCGAATATTGCCGAAGGCCAGCCGCAGATACCCCTCTAGGCCGGGGCCGAACACCTCGCCCGGCAGGGTCAGCAAGCCAGCCTCCATTGCCAGCCGCCGGGCAACCTCACGACCACTGCGGCCGACGAAGGGATGCCTGACCCAGGCAAAAAAACTGCCGCTGGCCACCAACCGGAAGCGATTTCCCGGCAGGGTAAATTCGTTCACGAACAGGTTGTGGCGCAACGACATCATCAGACGGTTGGCCGCTACCCAGTCATCCAGCCGCTCCAGGCCGTACTGCAGGGCCAACTGCGTGATCCGCGGCTGGCAGACCGTCATGGTGTCCTGCAGCTTGAGGGCCTGCTCGATAAAGGCGGGCGCCGCTGCCAACAGGCCGGCCCGATAACCGGTCAAGGCGTAGCTTTTGCCAAAGGACATCACCTGCACCAGACTGCTGTGCCACTCCTCAAGGGTGAACAGGTCGTGGGGCATGCCCTCCACAAAATCGCTGTAGGTCTCATCCAGCACCAGGGCGATCCGGTGTTGGCGGGCCAGAAAATAAAGCTCCCGCAACAGGTCGGGCGGGATCACCGTACCGGCCGGGTTACTGGGGGAAACCAGCAGGATCGCCCGGGTGCGGGGGGTGATCAGCTTGGCGATGGCGGCCGGATTGGGCAGGCCGCGCTCCTTCTCCACAAAGGGAGCATACACCGGACGAATCCCCAGACCGCCCAGGGCCATCGGGTGGTCGAAGTAGCAGGGCAGCTGCAGGATCACTTCGTCGCCGGCCTGGCATAACACCAGCATGGCCAGCCAAAAGGCGGCGCTGGCCCCCACGGTGAGACAGAACTGGTCAGGGGCCACCTTGGCGTTGTAGCGCCGCCGGTAACGACCACAGACCGCCTCGCGCACCTCCGGCAACCCCTCATCCGGGGTATAGCGGCAGGTTGCGGGATCGTCGATCTGTGTACGCAGGTGGGCCAAAAGATCTGCCGGCGGACCATAATCCGGCACCGCCTGACAGAGGTCGATCAGGGCCGGGGCGTCGGCCGAACGCTGGGCGGCCCAGCTGCGCACCTCACCGATCGGCGGGGCATGCACGCCTCGCACATGTTCGTTCAGACTAAAACGCATTGCATCTTCACTTGTTCGGATGATTGATCACGGGTTGTTCTCTATAGCACAGCTCTGCACAGGCCGCCAACACGCCAGACAGGGCAGCCATCACGGATAGACCCGAATCACCTGCTCGGCCACGCAGGCCGGCTTTTCGCTGCCCTCAACCTCCACCGTCAGCAGATAGATGATCTCGACACCGGCACCGGCCGGTTCGGCCGACAGTACGGTAGTACGGGCGCGAAGTCGATCGCTCGGCCTGACCGGAGCGGGAAAACGGACCTTGTTCAGGCCGTAGTTGACCCGCAACCGCATGCCGGGGTAGTTTTTTTCAAACTGCCCGACTGCGTTGGCCTGGGTCAAGAGCGGCAACAACGACAGGGTCAGAAAACCGTGGGCGATGGTACTGCCGTAGGGTGATTCGGCTGCTGCCCGCTGCGGGTCGATATGGATCCACTGCAGGTCACCGGTGGCCTGGGCAAAGGCGTCGATACGCTGTTGGTCCATCTGCAGCCAGTCGCCCACAGCCACCTCCCTTCCCGCAAGCTGGCGATAGTGTGTCAGCAGTTCTTCTGCAGCGGCCATGGCTTCGCTTCCCCTTTCCTAGTGCAACAAAGAAATGCTATAGAGGTGAGTGTACGTGATGCGTACCACTTTGCAAGCATGAGGTGCAGCATGAATCTGCATGAAGGATTGAAAACTCTCGGCGAGGGTACGGCCACCAGCTATCGCTACGACGGACCGGATGCCGGCCTACTGGAATGGTTCCCCTCGCCCTTTGCCAACCGGACAGCCAACCCCAGCGGTTGCACCGGCACCTTGCATATCGAATGCCCCGAATTCACCTGCCTCTGTCCGATGACCGGCCAGCCGGACTTCGCCACCATCATCATCGACTACCAGCCTGACCAGCGCTGCGTCGAGAGCAAGAGCCTCAAGCTGTACCTGGGCTCGTTCCGGATGCACGGCGAGTTCCACGAGGCCGGCGTCAACCGGATCTGCAACGACCTGGTGACCTTGCTTGATCCGGTCTGGCTGACCGTCAAAGGCGAGTTCACCCCCCGTGGCGGCATCCCCTTCTGGCCCACGGCAGAGTACCGTCGCCCATAACAACGACTACTGGCAGCACCAACACAAAGGGCGTCCTCGATGGACGCCCTTTGTGTTGGTGCTGATCCGGCTAGTGCGTTTCTACACCGTTCTCCACCAGCTGCTGCCGCAACCGAACCGGCTTCTCGGCACTGCCGCGCACCTTGATATTGATCATCTCCACAAACACCGAGAAGGCCATGGCGAAGTAGATATAGCCCTTGGGGATATGGAAGGCGAGGCCGTCGGCGATCAGGGCCACGCCGATCATCAACAGGAACGACAACGCCAACACCTTGACCGTAGGGTGCCGTTCCACAAAACGGCTGACCCGGCCGGCAAAGAACAGCATGATCCCCACCGAGATCACCACCGCCGCCACCATCACCCATAGCTGACGGGCCATACCGACTGCCGTAATCACCGAATCCAGTGAGAAGACGATATCCAGGAACATAATCTGGATCAGGATATTCCTGAAAGAAACCGTTGCGGCCCCTTCACCGGCGTGATGCTCCTCACCTTCCAGCTTGTCGTGGATCTCCATGGTGCTCTTGGCCAGCAGGAACAGGCCACCGACCAACAGAATCAGGTCACGGCCGGAAACACCATGGCCGAACACGAAGAAAAACGGCGCGGTCAGCTTCATGATCCAGGCCAGCGAGAACAACAGCAGAATACGGCTGATCATGGCCAGCGAAAGGCCGATTTTTTGGGCCTTGGCCCGTTGATGCTCCGGCAGTTTGCCGGTCAGGATACTGATGAAGATGATGTTGTCGATCCCCAGCACAATCTCCAGTGCGGTCAGGGTCAGCAGGGCCAACCAGGCCTGCGGGTCAAACAGCCATTCCATAACTATCGCTTCCTTTCAGACGAAAATCAGATAAACAACGGGGCCTGCGAGGCCGGGATAATACCTGCCGACTCGGCCCGACGCAACAGCTCAATCACGGCCCGTTCCCCCTCGTCACCCAGGCTCTGGGAAAAATCATTTACATATAAACCGATATGGGCGGCGCAGACCTGCTCGCTCATCTCCTGGGCATGTTCACGGATGTAGTGGGCCGCCTCGTCCGGATTGGCGCGGGCATACTCCACCCCGGCAGCCAGGGCAGCCTCAATGTTGCGGATCGTCTCCGCACCCAGGCTACGGCGGGCCACAATACCCCCCAACGGGATCGGCAGGCCGGTCTCGCCTTCCCACCATGCGCCGAGGTCCACCAGCTGGTGCAGACCAAAGCCCTGATAGGTAAAGCGCGATTCGTGGATAATCACCCCGGCATCGGCCCGGCCGGTCATCACCGCATCCATGATCTCGTGAAACGGCATCTCCAGGAAGGTCTCCAGGCCCGGGTTGTAGAGCCGCATCAGCAGGTGGGCGGTGGTATAGCGCCCCGGAATGGCGATGGTCTTGCCCGCCAGGTCGGCCGGGCCAAACGGTTCCCTGGCCACCAAGAGCGGCCCACAGCCGCGCCCCAGGGCGCTGCCGGCCTTCAGCAGGGCGTACTCCTCACGGATATGCCCCAGGGCGGCGTAGGAGACCTTGGTCACGTCCAGCACCCCCTTCACCGCCAGCCGATTGAGGGTCTCCACATCCTCCAACCGCTCGTTGAAGCGCTGGCCGGCGGTATCCACCAGGCCATGCACCAACGGATAGAACATGAAGGTATCGTTGGGACAGGGGGAAAAACCGAGCGTCAGTGGTTGTTTCATAGCTGCAGCCTCCCGTTGTCAATGATGATCTCCTGACTGCCATCCGGCATCACCAAGGTCACGGTGGGCTGGTAAAAGACATAATCCTCGTGGAACGGCGCGGCCACCATGCCGCCAAAGCCGGTGTTATCCCCCAGGGCCAGATGGATGGTGCCCAGGATCTTCTCAGCCTCCAGCACGTTGTCCGGTCGGCTGGCCTTGTCATTGGTGCCGATCCCCAGTTCGGCCAGGTTGCGGCAGTTGGAGTTCTCGGCAAACTTGGCCTCAAGACGCTGCCTGAGGGGGTCATCACCGTCAATCCGCACCACCCGACCATCGGCCACCGTCAACGTGAGCGGACTGGCAAGCTTGGCTGTGGGCCCCCACTCGATCACCATGGTGCCGTGGCTCTCCCCCTCCAGCGGGGCCAGGTAGGCCTCGCCGGCCGGCAGGTTGCCGAAGGCGCCATCGGCGGTCAGCAGGCCGTCATCACCCTCGGCCTTGCGCCCTTTTTTACAGATATGCATCACGGTGCCGTTGGGGCACTCCACATAGACCCACTCGGCGCGATTGACGGCCTCTACCAGCTTGGCGGTACGGTCGGCCAGGGCGTGCCAATCCACGGTCATGGAAGTGGCGAACATCTCCGGATCAAAGTGCGGCAGCGAGGCGAAACGGGCCCCGGCATGGCAGGCCAGCTTGCGAAAGTTGGTGTGGCTGGTGGAGTTGTTGGCAAGGGCAATGATGATGTTGGCCACGGCGGCCTTGCCGGCAGCCACAATACCCCGTGCCCGCTCCAGCCCTGCGGCATCGATGGACTTGGCCAAGAGCGGCCCCATCAGGCCGGTAATCTCCAACTGCTCGATGATCGCCTCACTGAACACAGCCTGCCAGAGCGTCAAGGGCGGTTCGGCCCCCGAGGCCGGGGTTGCAGGAAAATCGGAAAACTCGCCGCTGCCGAAACGGATACGACTGAAATCGGCCAGCTCGCGGGCCGTGGCGTGCAACCGGCTGCGTCGGTTACGGTCGGCCTCAGTTAGCGCCTCATCGCTGCGGATCAGGTCACTGAACACCAGGATCCGCTCACCGGGTCGATAGCCCATATTTGTCGCAAACAGCGATTCAAATGCCTGTTGATACTGTTCCATGGCGAGATGCTCCCCTTCAGCTGATTTCAGGGTAGCTTTTATAGCACAAAACGAGCCGCCCGTGGTGCTGACGATCGTGAAATTCCAAATATTTTTCCCTTGATTTCAACGGAATGGTTATGGTAAGCAGGCATACTGTATACAATTCTACGGACACTTTTCGTCTGTCATTATCAACACTTAAGCTACCAAAATAATTTAGCTTTTGTGTTGCGGAGGTAGCTGTGGCACAGGTCGTATTTTCCACGTGGGGCAGAAACGTCGTTGACAACCGAACCGCAACCGGCGAGCCGGCAGCAGCCAGTTTTCGGCTGCCGGTGGCCTTTGACGGCCAACAGCCGCTGCGGGCCTTTATGGGCTGGGACGGACTGATCGTATTTGACAAGGACGTCGACGTGCCGGCCATGGCAGCCGAGTATATGCAGCGTGTACAGACGCTCTACTGCTGCGGCAAGTGCACCCCCGGCAAAAAAGGGACCAAGGTACTGGCCGACCTGCTCAAAAAGGTGGTCAGCGGTCAGGCCACGGAAACCGACCTGGAGCAGGTAGCTGACCTAAACGCCCTGCTGCAGAACTGCAAGTGCACCCTCTGTCCCAGCTCGACCCAGCCGATACTGGATGCGGTGCAGCACTACCGGGACGATTTCGCAGCCTACTGCAACGGTGGTCGTACGCCAAAGGGCGAGAAGTACCTGCACAAGATCACCGCCCCCTGCATGGACAAATGCCCTGCCCACATTGATATTCCCAAGTATGTCGAAGAGATCAAAAACTATCAGTACAGCGACGCACTGGCCACCATCCGCGAAAACATGCCGCTGCCCGCAGTCTGCGGCCGGGTCTGCCCGCACCCCTGCGAGACCGCCTGCCGCCGCAAAAATGTGGACGATGCCATCAACATCATGGTGCTGAAGCGCTCCGCCTCCGATTACGAGTGGCTGCATAAGCTGCAGCACCCGGCCAATACCGCCGCGATGAAGAACAAGACCATCGGTATCGTCGGCGCTGGCCCGGCCGGCCTGGCTGCCGCCTACTACCTGGCCCTGCAAGGCTACCGCAGCACCATCTATGAGGCGCTGCCGGAAGGCTACGGCGGCGGCATGGTTGCCGTCGGCATTCCGGCCTACCGGATGCCGCGTCACCTGTTGCAGCGCGATATCGACATCATCCAGTCGATGGGTGTTGAGATCGTCTACAACTGCCGCGTCGGCCAGGACATCTCCCTGTCTGAGCTTAAAGCAAAGCATGACGCCGTGTTCCTGGCACCGGGCGCCCACCGTTCCAAACCGATGGGGGTTGAGGGCGAGGACAAAGGGTACAAAGGCTTCCTGCCAGGTGGCATCGATTTCCTGCGTGAGGCCTACATGGGCCGCCCCACCGGCATGGGCAAGAAGGTCTGCGTGGTGGGCGGCGGTAACACCGCCATCGACTGCGTACGGGTGGCCCTGCGTGAAGGTGCCGAAGAATCGACCCTGCTCTACCGCCGCTCCCGCAAAGAGATGCCGGCCGATGTCTGGGAAGTGGACGGTGCTGACGAAGAAGGTGTCAAGTTCGAGTTCCAGGTACTACCCACCAAGATTCTGGTGGACAACAACAACCAGGTGACCGGCGTAGAATGTGTGCGGATGGCCTTGGGCGAGCCGGATGCCTCCGGCCGTCGTCGTCCCGAGCCGGTACCGGGCAGCGAGTTTGTGGTTGAGTGTGACACCGTGATCCCGGCCATCGGCCAGGACCCGGACCTGGGCTTCATCCCACCCGATATGGGGATCGACATCACCAAGTGGAACACCGTGGTCACCAAACATCTGCCGCTCAAGGATGCTGCCGGCAAGGCGTTGAACGACAGCATGGGCAACCCGCTCTCCCGCACCCTGATCACCGACTGTGACGGCGTGTTCGCCGGCGGTGACGCCGAGATCGGCCCGTTGACGGTGGTGGCCTGCATCGGCAACGCCCACCGCGCCGCCAACGTTATCGTACGCTACCTTGAGGAAGGCACGGCCTATCTGACCGAGCAGGAGATCTTCGAAGACCTGCTGACCTACCTGGGCGTGTATGACAAGAATGAACAGGTCTCCTGGCTGGATTCGGCAGACCGCGCCAACCAGAAAGAGGTCCACGGCAAAGAGCGGGCCTGCAAAGGCAACTATAGCGAGGTTGAGCTGGGCTTCAGTGACTCCACTGCCCAAGCCGAGGCCGACCGTTGTCTGCGCTGCTACCGCATGGCCATGGTGGCGCTGTAATTAGCGCGGTTTGTTTCTGTAGATAGAAAATTTAAGAGCGTAAATAGGGATATATCAATGGCACACTGCGAATCCTGTGACACCAACAAGACCATCACCCTGACCATCGACGGCACCGATGTCCAGGTGCCGGCCGGCACCACCATCCTGGAGGCGGCCCGCACCCTGGGGATCACCATCCCGACCCTTTGCTGGCTGGAGAAGATCTCCACCACCGGCGCCTGCCGGGTCTGCGCCGTGCATGTGGAAGGCGTGGCCCGCCCGATGACCGCCTGCAACACCCCGGTTAAGGAAGGGATCAAGGTTACCACCCAGTCACCGGAACTGGAGCAGATTCGCAAGAAGACCATGGAGCTGATGCTGGTCAACCACCCGCTGGACTGCCCGGTCTGCGACGCCGCAGGCGAGTGCGACCTGCAGGACACCTGCTACGGTTTAAGCGTGGCCAAGCAGGAGTACAGCGCCGACCTGGAGCGGCTGCCGATCCGCTATGACTGGCAACTGTTGGAGAGCGACCCTAACCGCTGTATCCTCTGTGAAAAGTGCGTCAAGGTCTGCCGTGAGATCACCGGCGTGGGCGCCATCGAGACCCAGTCCTGCGGCGACCGCTCCGTGGTTGAGACCGTATCCGGCCAACCGCTGGATTGCGACTTCTGCGGCAACTGCATCGCCGCCTGCCCCACCGGCACCCTGATCAGCAAACCATTCAAATTCAGTGGCCGCCCCTGGGCCTTTGAGGTCAAGAGCGGCATCTGCGGTTTCTGCTCCTCCGGTTGCCAGACCGAGTACCACGTCAAAGACGGCAAGGTGGCCCGGGTCACCAGCGACGACAGCACCTACAACAACGGCAACCTCTGCATCAACGGTCGCTTCGGCTATAGTGCCTTCAATGCTGCCGAGCGTCTGTCGTCACCACTGATCAAAGATGTGACCGGCAACCTGAAAGCCACTACTTGGGATGCCGCCTTGGCAACTGCCACCTCCGCCACCAAAGAGATCGTCAGCAAGTACGGCCCTAAGGCCGTGGCTGGCATCGGCTCGCCCCGCGCCACCAACGAAGAGAACTTCCTGTTCGCCAAACTGATCACCCAGGCCATCGGCTCCCCCAACCTGGACTCCGAGGCTCGGCTGGGCTACGCCCCGGCCCAGGCCATCCAGGCCCGCATGATCGGCATGACCGGCGCCACCAAGCCGATGGACACCCTGGAGCAGGCCGGCTGCATCATCGTGTTGGGTTCCGACCTGAAGGCCGAGTCGGCTGGTTTCGGCTACCGGGTGATCAAGGCTGCCACCAAGCATGATGCCAAACTGGTGATCGCCTCGGCCCGCCCCACCTCGCTGGACGGCTTTGCAAACAGCAGCCTGCGCTACAAGGCCGGTTCCGAAGGATTTGTGGCCCTGGGCCTGGCCAAGGCGGCCCTCAGCCAGAACAAACTCAACGCCGGTGCCGTTGAAGGGCTGGACGGTTTTAAGCAAACACTGACCGCTGCCAGCTACGACCAGATCCAGGCCGCCACCGGCCTGTCCGAGGCTGAGCTGAACGACGCCGTTTCCTTTATCAACGGTTCAGTGGCCGTGGTCTATGGCCATGAATTCATGCGCAGCGCCGATAGCGTAGCCGCCGTGACCGGCGCCATCAACCTGGCCCTGCTGACCGGCGCCGAACTGTTCCCGATCGATGAGAAAAACAACACCCAGGGGATGCTGGACATGGGCGTTGCCCCGGCAGATGGGGGCAAAGACCTGCTGCAGATCATCGACGCCATTGAAGCCGGCGAGATTCGCGCCCTGTACGTCATGGGCAGCGACCTGCTGCAGCTGCTGCCCAACCGTGCCCGGGTTGAAGCTGCTCTCAAGAAGCTGGAGTGTCTGGTGGTGCTAGACCTGTTCCCCACCGCCACCGCACAATTGGCCAATGTGGTGTTGCCGGCTGCCAGCGTGGCCGAAAAGGCCGGTTCATTCACCACCGTCGATAACCGCACCCAGCGTTTCAGTGCCGCAGCCGCACCAGCCGGCGATGCCCGTCCCGATTATGTCATCCTGGGCGACCTGTACGCCCGCCTGACCGTCGGCGCCATCCCCAGCCTGGCTGCCCTGCAGCAAGAGATCAGCGTAGCAGCCAAGAAGCGCCTGGAGCGCCCTGCCTTTGCCGTGGTTACCCCGCAGGCACCGGCCACCGGTTCCATGACCCTGCTGATCGCACCGTTCCTGCGCCACAATGGCAGCTACACCAGCTGGTCAGCCAACAACCTGCAGGTAGCCCCGGCAGCCACCCTGCGCCTGTCCACTGCTGATGCCGCCAAGCTGGCTGTAGCTGACGGCGACCAAGTAACGGTCAGCGCCAACGGCGCCTCGGCCAGCCTGACCGTGCAGATTCAGGCAACCGTTCCGGCTGGCCTGGCCATAGCACCCAGCCACTTCCCCGCTGCTGGCCTGAACGCGCTGCAGGCCAAACCAGCCGCCAGCCTGACGGTGACCATCAGCAAAGGCTAGCCAGACGAACTGACTCCATGCTACCTTCAGGGCGCCGCAGATGTGCGGCGCCCTTTTCTATTCCACGACATTTATGAACTGGCAGATTCAGCAGATACTACGGCGCAGACGCGCTGCAGAAACCGGAGCCATCCCGCCAGGGCGTGGTGGCGCACTCTCGGTCTGTCTGGTCTACCCCAACCGCTACGAGACGGCCATGAGCAGCCTGGGGTTTCAGGCGGTCTATCAACTGTTCAATGACCAGCCCGAGATCGTCTGCGAACGGGCCTTTCTGCCGGACCGTGACGAGCTGACCGCCTATGTAAAATCTGGTGACACCCTGGTCTCGCTGGAAGGCGAACGCCCCCTGTCCGACTTTGACGTGATCGCCTTTTCAATCTCCTTTGAGCCTGACTTCATCAACATTCCCCGCATCCTCGAGTTGGGCCGCATACCGGCGCTGGCTGCAGAGCGGGACGCCCGTCACTCCCTGGTCATTGCCGGCGGCGCGGCCTGCTTCATGAACCCCGAACCGGCAGCCGAGCTGTTCGACCTGATCGCTGTCGGCGAGGGTGAGACCTTGATCCCCGATCTGTCCGCCTTCCTGCTTGATCACACGGCGCTGCCACGGGCGGAGTTACTGCGGCACGCAGCAACCCTGCCCGGGATTTATGTGCCGGCATTAACGCCACCGCAACCGGTCGAACGGATCTGTGCTCCTGACGATTCACCACCTTCGCAGTCGGTGATCCTGACCGAGGAAACCGAGTTTGGAAACATGTACCTGATTGAGGTGAGTCGTGGCTGCCCGCGAGGCTGCCGCTTCTGCGCCGCAGGCTTCGTCTGGCAGCCGTTTCGCCAACAACCCCTGGATGCGCTCAAGGCTGCCTGCCTGAAAGGCCTCAAGCACCGCTCAACCATCGGCCTGGTAGGTGCCGCCGTCTCAGACCATCGCCAGATCGAAGAACTGTGCCGCTTCATCGTCGAGCAAGGCGGCTCCCCCTCGCTCTCGTCGCTACGCCTTGACCGACTGACCCCCGGCCTGCTGGATCTGCTGGTCAAGAGCGGCCACAGGACCATCAGCATGGCCCCGGAGGGCGGTTCACAACGGATGCGGGACATGATCCGCAAGAACCTGACCGCCGAGCAGATCTTAGCTGCCGCCGATCAGGTGGCCCAGGCCGGGATCCTCAACCTGAAGCTCTACTTCATCATCGGTCTACCCGGCGAAACTGACCAGGACCTGCAGGAGCTGATCGATCTGACCACCGCGATCCAGCGGACCGTCGTTGAACAGGCCCGGGCCCACAAACGGCTGGGCGAAATCACGCTGTCGGTCAATCCGTTCATCCCCAAGCCGTCTACCCCACTGCAGTGGGCCGGCATGTGTCCACTGGCCGAATTGAAACGCAAGGTGGCCCTGCTGGAAAAAGGTCTGCGACCGATCCCCAATGTGCGCCTGAAGGTGGAGGAGCTGCAGGGCTGTGTACTGCAGGCACTGCTGTCCCGTGGCGGTCGAGAACTGATGCCGCTGATCCTGCAGATGGCAGCCGGCCTGAACCTCCGGAAGGCGGCCAAGGCATGCCATATCGATCCTGAACAGACGGTAACTGACACACTATCACTGGAGGCAACACTTCCCTGGGAGGTGCTTCAGGTCACGGACCGCACTAGACTGGCAGATGAATACCGGGCCGCTATGCGGGTGATTGGAGTGGAGCCGTGAAGCACTGCACGATCTGCGGCAAGGAGTTTGACGAGACGCAGCCGGCTGATTCGGTCTTTCTTGAGGCCGGGGCCTGGCTGGCGGAAGAGATATGGAAGGATAGCGGCGAGATCTGCCCACAGTGTCTGGAGAACCGGGCCCGCCTGGCGATGATGTACGCCCACGACTGTAACACCTGACCCGCGGAACGTTGACAAAGCCAACGCAGCTAGCGCCGTGACCTTGGAAGCGGAGAAGCGGAATAAAAAAAGGCCCGGCATCCAAGGAGGGGGGGAGGAAGCCGGGCAGGAAGAAGCGACATCGTCAGACACCGCTCCTTAAGCGTTTATAGAGGTTAGTCCACCGACTTACGCAGGAAGGTGGGGATGTCGTACTGGTCCTCGTCGTCAAAGGAGACCGATCCGACGTGCCGTGTCGGGCGTGGGCTGTCCGGCTTCTGGCGATCACGGATAAAGGTCGGGGTCTCGATATTGATCACGTTGGGCTGCTTGGCCACAGCCACGCCGAGCGGCGCAAAACCACGGTTGCGCTCGGCCATTTCAAAGCGGTCACCGAAGCCGGTCACAATGGCGGTCACCTTGATCGTATCCCCCAGTGACTCGTCAATCACCACACCGACGATGATATTGGCATCCTCGTGGACCTTCTCGTGGATGGTCTTGTTGACGGCGTCAAAGTCGTCCATGGTCATGCTTGAAGAGCCGGTGATGTTGACCAGTACGCCACGGGCGCCGGAGACATCGATATCTTCCAGCAGCGGCGAGGAGATCGCCTTGGTGGCTGCATCGACGGCACGGTTCTCGCCATTGGAGATGCCGATACCCATCATGGCCATACCGCGCTCGCTCATGATTGATTTGACATCGGCAAAGTCGACGTTGATGAAGCCGGAGGTGGTGATCAAATCGGAGATGCCCTGCACCGCCTGACGCAGCACATCGTCGGAAGGCTTGAAGGCGTCCAGGATACCCAGCGAACGGGGAGCAATGCTGATCAACCGATCATTGGGGATTATGATCAGCGAATCGACATGCTCCTTCAGTGCCCGTACGCCTTCGTCGGCCTTGTGCTGGCGCAGCTTGCCTTCACGGGAAAACGGCTTGGTGACGATGCCCACCGTCAGCGCGCCCACTTCACGGGCCACCTCGGCGATGACCGGCGCAGCGCCGGTGCCGGTGCCGCCACCCATGCCGGCGGCGATGAAGATCATATCAGCGCCCTTGAGCAGCTCAGCCAGCTTTTCACGATCTTCCAGGGCCGCATCGCGCCCCACGTTGGGATTGGCGCCTGCTCCCAGTCCTTTGGTCAGCTGGCCACCCAGTTGCACCTTGACCGGCGCCAGGGAAGAGCGCAGGGCCTGGGCATCGGTATTGGCAACAATGAAATCCACCTTGTTGATGCCGCTGGCCACCATGGTGTTGACGGCATTACCACCGCCGCCGCCCACGCCAACTACTTTGATGACTGCGCTTTGCTCGATGGTTTCGTCAAATTCGAACATCCGCTCCCCCTTTGCTGTATTTGAATGTCATTACATGCACAGATTGCCTACACGCAAGCCAACCGCCGGAGAATTCTAGAAGAACTCCCGGAACCAGTTCTTCATGCGCCGTGTGGTGGTGCTGAAGATGCTGTCTTCCGATTTGGTGGCGGGAAACTCACGTGGTCCGATGTTGCGACTGCCGTAGATGATCAAACCGACCCCCGTGGAGTAGGCTGGTGAGTTGACCACATCGATCAAGCCCCCGATCTTCTGGGGGAAGCCACGCCGCACCGGCAGATTGAAGATCTGTTCTGCCAGCTCCGGCATGCCCTCCAGTATACTGGATCCGCCGGTAATTACAACCCCAGAAGCTATGGCATCTTCAAGTCCCGACTTGACGATTTCTCGGTTGACGAGAGTGAACAATTCCTCCACCCGTGGCCCCAGAATTTCGCACAGCACACTGCGTGAAAGCTCGCGGGGCTTGCGTCCCCCCACGCTGGGCACCTCAATCTTCTCATCTTTGCCCACCAGGGCCGCCAGACAGCAGCCGTGGTTGCGCTTGATCTTCTCCGCCTCGGCCATCGGGGTACGCAGTCCCACGGCGATGTCATTGGTCAGATGGTTGCCCCCCAGTGAGATCACCGAGGTGTACTTGATGGCCCCATCAACGAAGAGCGCGATGTCGGTGGTGCCGCCGCCGATATCCACCAGGCAGACCCCCAGTTCCTTCTCGTCCGGTGACAGCACGGCCTCGGCAGAGGCCAGCTGCTCCAGCACGATGTCGGCCACATCCAGTCCGGCCCGGTTGCAGGACTTGACGATGTTCTGGGCGCTGGTGACCGCACCGGTGACGATATGCACCTTGGCCTCCAGACGCACACCGCTCATTCCCAGCGGTTCACGGATGCCATCCTGCTCATCGATGATGAACTCCTGGGGCAGGATATGGATCACCTCGCGATCCATCGGGATATTGATCGCCTTGGCGGCGTCGATCACTCGCCGCACGTCGTCCTGGTTGACCTCACGGTTCTTGATGGCGATCACCCCATCGGAATTGATCCCCTTGATGTGACCGCCGGCGATGCCGGCGTAGACCGACTTGATCTCGCAGCCGGCCATCAGCTCCGCCTCTTCTATCGACTTCTTGATGGAGGCCACCGTACTCTCGATATTGATCACCACACCCTTGCGCAGGCCGGTGGATGGGCTGGAACCGATACCGACGATCTCGATGCCGTCCTCGGTCACATTGCCGACAATGGCACAGATCTTGGTCGTGCCGATGTCGAGGCCGACGATCAGGTTGTCTCTCTTTGCGGACATTGCAGTCCTCCCTTGGGAGTTTGCCGGACGGTTGCCCGTCAGCTCTTCTTGACCACGATCCGGTCGCTATAATCCAGATCGATGTAGTGCAGCCCAGGCTGTTGCGTCATCAGGGTCTGATAAATCCGGGCGAAACGGGCCAGCTTGCCGGGGAAGTCGTCAGTGCCGATTCTGATCGGTACTGCGCCGGAGGTAGTAAACAGGGTGAATCCGTGGGCCCTATCGTAATGAATCTCCGACACATCCGCAAGGATAAATGATCCCTGCTGCTGCAGGGCTGCCAGCAGCTCGCAGGCCGACTTGAGGGCCCCGCGAGTGCCGGCCGGATCGGCCGCCAAACCCTCTTCGCTGAGCCCGGTCACCACCGGCAGATCAAGGGCATCACCAAAACTGAGCGGCTTGAACGGCTCACCCGTCGTGTCCAGGTAGTAGAGCAACCCCAGATTGACCACCGCCACCGGCTTGCGCTCGGTGATGCTGACCGCCACCGTACCGGGGAAGAAACGCTGCACCCGTACCGTGGCCACCCAGGGGTTGCGCCCCACCTGCTGTCCGACGGTCTTCAGCCGCAGCTTCAGCAGGTTCTGTCCCGGCACCACGCCGGTCAAGGCCACAATCTCCTCGCGGTTCAAGCGTTGCGCACCGCGCACCTCAACCTTCTGTACCGGGAAGGGTGTCGCCTGCAGCAACCCCCTGACGGCTGCTGCCAGCAGCCCCCCCACCAGGATGATCAGACCGGCGCTGCTGCCATACCGGATAGCCGGCAGCAGGTACTTACGCAGATCGATCGGCTCCTTGCGGACCTTGGTCCGGTTAGGCGCCACCTTGCGGTTCGGCTTGGAGCCGATATGCCGCAGGTCGGTCATCATGGTGCGTTATGGCCCGTTTTCAAGGCGGCTGAGCCGATGATCCGCTCCACCAGGGTCTCAAAATCAAGCCCGGCACCCTTTTGGGCAATCTCCGGCAGCAGCGACAGGGCAGTCATGCCCGGCAGGGTGTTGACCTCCAACAGGTAGCAGTCACCGGCCTCAGTCACCAGAAAATCCACCCGGCTGTAGCCGGAGCAGCCCAGAGCCTGATGGGCCTTTAACCCCAGCTGTTGTACGTTGGCGTACAATGCAGGACTCAATCGGGCCGGGAAGACATGCTCGGCCAGTCCGTCGGTGTACTTGGCCTCGTAGTCATAGAATTCACGTTTGGGGATGATCTCGATGGCACCGATCGGCTGGTCGTTCAGGATGCCGACCTGCACCTCCTGACCCTTGACGTAGGCCTCCACCAGCACCTGGTCGTCGTAGCGGAAGGCGTCATCCAGGGCAGCCTGCAGATCGGCCGACTGCTTGACGATGGCCACCCCTACTGACGAGCCCTCCTGCACCGGCTTGACCACCACCGGCAGCCCGAAGGGCAGCTGTTCAACCGTCACGGTCTCGCCCCGCCGCACTGCGACATAGGGTGTAATCGTCAGACCAGCCGCAGCAAAGGCCTGCTTGCTATAGAGTTTGTGCATCGCCAGGGCACTGGCCAGGACACCTGAGCCGGTGTACGGAATCTGCATCAGCTCCAGCAAGCCCTGCACACAGCCATCTTCGCCGTAGCGACCATGCAGGGCGATGAAGGCCAGCTCGATGCGCTCCTTGCGCAGTGCCTCGGCCAGATCACGTCCCACGTCGATGGCAACGCTGTCGTAGCCCAGCTTGAGCAGTGCCTGGTGCACGGCCATGCCGCTCTTGAGCGACACCTCCCGCTCGGCCGACAGGCCGCCCATCAACACGCCGATCCGTTTCGTCTTCATGGTTCTTCCCCCACGATCCTGACCTCTTCCTCCAACACCACGCCGCTCTGCTCAAGCACTGCTGCCTTGACCCGCTCCGACAGCCCCAGAAAATCAGCTGCCGTGGCGTTGCCGCTGTTGACCAGAAAGTTGCTGTGTACCGGCGACACCAGTGCGCCACCTTCTGAGGCACCGCGTAGTCCGGCAGCGTCGATCAGCCGCCAGGCGGCCTGACCGGCTGGATTCTTGAAGAACGAACCGGCGCTGGGGTGACCGACGTTGTGCTTGCTGCGCCGCAGTTCAAGATCCTTGCGCACCTCGTCTTCAGTCTCAGCCGGGTCGCGGGGCACCAGCTGCAGGGTGGCAGCCAGCACCAGATCGCCTGGTTGCAGGTCCAGCCGACGGTAGCCGTAGTCCAGTTCGTCAATGCAGAACTCGCAAACCGCACCGTCACGCAGCAACGTAATACAGGCGGTACGCTGCAAGAGTCCCTCGCCATAGGCGCCAGCGTTCATCCGTATGGCGCCGCCGATGGTGCCGGGGATGCCGGAGATGAACCCGATGCCCCCCAGACCCAGCTGCTGGCCAAAGCGGACCACTGCCAGGTTTTCGGCACCGGCCTCGGCCCGTATCCGTCCATCGCCTACTGCCTCAATCCGGCTGAACCGCTCCAGCGAGATCACCGCACTACGGATGCCGCCGTCCCGCACCAGCAGGTTGTAGCCCCTGCCGATGACCAGCCACGGTATCTGCTGCTCTGCAAGCTGCCGCACCAAGGCCTGCAGATCGTCAACGTCTTCGGGTACGGCGTACAGGTCGGCCGGACCGCCCACCTTGAGTGAGGTATGGCGGCTCATCGGCTCGTCGTAGCGCAACTCCCCGCGAAAACCTTCGCCTATGTGCTGTGCCTGTTCTGCCATAGTGTTTCCTAATCAGGTAAACGAGCAATTTTTCGTTCTGGGTTTGGCAGCCAAAGAATGGCGCGGAGGCGTACACAAGCCGTACGCCGCACAAGACATTCCGCAGGCTGACGAAGCCAGGGCGGAAAAGGGCCGTTTACGAGAGCAGCTTGACCAGCGCCTCACCCTGCTGCCAGATGTTTCCCGCGCCGAGGGTGATGACAATGTCGTCTTCCTTGACGATGCCGGCCAGGTGCTGGGGGATCAGCTCCCGGTCACCAATCCAGGTCACATCCTTCTGGCCGTGACGACTCACCTCATCGGCCAGCCGCTCGGCCGTGGCCCCTTCTATCGGCTGCTCGCCGGCGGCGTAGACATCGGTCAGCACCAGCACGTCGGCATCGTAAAAGGCGGTCACGAACTCGTCGAACAGTTCATGGGTACGGCTGTAACGGTGGGGCTGGAAGGCCGCCACAATACGCCGCTCCGGCCATCCCTGTCGGGCCGCCGCCAGCGTGGCCTTGATCTCGGCCGGGTGATGACCGTAGTCGTCTACCACCATGATCCCCCGGGGTTGTCCCTTAACGGTGAAGCGTCGGCCCACACCACCAAATTTGGCAAAGCCTTCCTGAATGGCTGCAAAGGGCACATCCAGCTCCATGGCCACTGCGATGCAGGCCATGGCGTTGAGCACATTGTGGGGGCCGGGCATCGGAAAGGTCACTTCGCCCAGCCGATAGCCCTTGTAGTGGGCCACAAAGGAGGTATTGAAACCGTCATGCCTGACATGGGTGGCGCGGATGTCGGCCTGGGCTGAAAGACCATAGGTCATATAGCGCTTCTTGACCCGTGGCAGGATCTCGCGGATGTTCTGGTCATCCAGACAAAGCACCGCCAGCCCGTAGAACGGCACCTTATTGATAAACTCCACAAAGGTGTCCTTGATCTCTTCAATGCCGGAGTAGTGATCCAGATGGTCAGCGTCGATGTTGGTGACCACCGCGATGGTCGGCGACAGCACCAGGAACGAGCCGTCCGACTCATCGGCCTCGGCCACCAGGAACTTGCCCTGGCCCAGTTGTGCGTTGCTGCCGATGGCGTTCAGCTTGCCGCCGATCACGATGGTGGGATCGATGCCGGCATGACCCAGAATCGAGGCTGCCATGGAGGTGGTGGTGGTCTTGCCGTGGGTACCGGCAATAGCGATGCCGAACTTCATCCGCATCAGTTCGGCCAGCATCTCGGCCCGCGGGATGACCGGCACATGCAGCCGCCGCGCCTCGACCACCTCCGGGTTGTCGTCATGCACCGCCGATGAGATCACCACCACATCGACGTTTTGCAGGTTCTCGGCCTGGTGACCGATGCCGATCTCGGCCCCGAAGCCAGCCAGCCGTTCGGTTATATCGGAACTTCGCAGGTCAGAGCCGGACACCTTGTAACCCAGGTTCAACAACACCTCGGCGATGCCGCTCATGCCGATACCGCCAATACCGACGAAGTGAATCTTTTCGATCTTTCCGTACATGGGGCTACCTCGCTCCTAGCGCATTCAACATCTCGTCAACGATCACCCTGGCAGCATCCTTACGGGCCAGACCAGCGGCGTTGTCGCCGAGCCGCTGCAACTCTTTCGGATTGTCCATCAGACGCGTGATGGCCGTTGCCAGACCATTGCCGCCCATCTCCTGTTCCAGCAGCAGCTCGCAGGCCCCCTTTTTCAGCAACGCTTCGGCGTTCTTGCGCTGATGATCGTCGGTGGCATAGGGAAACGGTATGAACAGACAGGCCTTGCCCAGGGCGGTTACCTCGGCGATGGTGGTGGCCCCGGCCCGGCAGACGATCAGATCGGCCAAGCGGTACTGGCTGGCCATGTCATCGATAAACGGCCGCACATCGGCGGCTATGCCGGCCTCGCGGTAGGCGGCACAGACCTGTTCATAGTCCTTTTCACCGGTCTGATGGGTCACCCTCAGACCACTTTTGTAGGCAGCATCCAGTGTGGCCAGCGCCTGAGGCAGTGCCACATTCAGGGCATGGGCCCCCTGGCTGCCGCCAAAGACGAACAAGTGAAAGGATTGACCTTGACCTTCCATAGGCTCTGTGCGGCCCACCTGGTTCCCCGCCAGCTGTTCCAGTATCTGCCGCCGCAGCGGATTGCCGGTCAGCACCGTCTTGTCGGCCGGAAAGTACTTGGCTGCCTCGTCCAGCGAGATGAAGACGCGGTCGGCCACCTTGGCCAGCAGCTTATTGGACATGCCGGGCAGGGCGTTCTGCTCATGCACGAAGCGCGGCACCTGCAGACCACGGGCCGCCAGCACCATCGGCAGCGAGGCATAGCCGCCAACCCCCATCACCAGATCAGGCCGGTAATCGCGCAGAATTCTACGTGACTGAGCATAGCCGTAGAGCAGCATGGCGGCCCCTTTCAGCTTGGCCAGGCTGCCCTTGCCCTTGATGCCGGCCGCCGAGATCAATTCCAGTTGATAGCCAAGACGTGGGATGGTACGGGCCTCGATCCCCTGGCTGCTGCCGACAAACAGCACCTGGTTGGCCGGATCACGGCTGAGGAACTCTTCGGCCACGGCGATGCCGGGAAAGAGATGGCCGCCGGTACCGCCACCGGCAATGATCAGCCTCATGATGCAGCTCCTTCCGTCAACGGCGTTAACTTCAGGCCGGACGAGATGTTCAACAGAATGCCCACCGCCAGCAGGCTGATCAGCAGCGAACTGCCACCGTAACTGAGAAACGGCAGCGCCAGCCCCTTGGTGGGCAACAGACCGGTGACCACCCCCATGTTGACACTGGCCTCGATGGCAAACAGGACCGCGATCCCCAAGGCCAGAAAACGCCCGAAGGGGTCGCGGGCCGCCATGGCGATCCGCATGGCCCGCTGCACCAGGATAAAGAACATGCCGATAATCACCACCACACCAAGAAAGCCCAACTCTTCCCCCACCACCGACAAGATGAAGTCAGTGTGAGCCTCGGGCAGATAGAACAACTTCTGCTTGCCTTCCCCCAACCCCTGACCGAACAGGCCACCGGCGCCAAAGGCGTACTTGGACTGGATGATCTGCCAGCCGATACCGGTCGGGTCCTGTTCCGGGTTCATAAAGGCCTTGATCCGGCGCAGGCGGTAGGCCGAATGAAAGACCAGAAAGGCCACAATCGGCGCCGCCATCAGCATCGTCCCCAGAATGAACACCAGCCGTGTGCCAGCGGCGAACAGCATCAGGATGGCGACGCCCGCCAGGGTCAGGGCCGCCCCCAGGTCGGGCTGTTTCAGGATCAACAGCAACATGGCCGCCAGCACCACCATGTAGGGCAGAAAGCCATAGGAGAGCGACCTGATCTTGTCCGACTTCTTTTCCAGCGAATAGGCCATGTACATGATCAGCGCAATCTTGGCGAACTCCGACGGCTGCAGGTTGAAACCGGGTAACCGGATCCAGCGTGTGGCCCCCTTTACCTTACCGCCGATGCCCGGAATCAACACCAGCACCAGCAGCGCCAGACTGACCAGCAAGATCGGCACCGCCAGCTTGCGCCAGTGGTGATAATCAATCCGCATGGCCACCGCCGCCACGCCAAACCCCACCAGGGCGAACAGCCCTTGGCGTTTCAGAAAATAGGCGCCGTCGTGGAAGTTCTTGGCAGCCATCACCGACGAGGCGGAATAGACCATCACAATCCCGAAGGAGGTCAGCGCCACCACCATCAGCAGCAACACCAGGTCATAATCCGCCAGCCTGAACTGGCCTTTGTCGGCTGCCATCAGAGCTCCTTGACCGCTGCAATGAAACGCTGCGCCCGCTCCTCGTAATCCCTGAACATATCGAAGCTGGAACAGGCCGGTGACAGCAGCACCACACCGCCCGGCGGGGTCAGCTGTGCAGCCAGACGCACCGCCTCTTCCAGGGTGGCTGCCCGCCGGGTGTCGGTCAGGCTGCCCAGTTCCCGCTCCATCCGCTCGGCAGCCTCGCCGATCAGCAGCAGATGCCGCACCCGCTCTTTGACCAGCGGGGCCAGTGGCCCGTAGGAACCGCCTTTGTCCTTGCCGCCGGCGATCAGGGTGATGATGTCGAAACTCTCCAGGGCCGGCGCCACGCTGCCCACGTTGGTGGCCTTGCTGTCCTCGTAGTAGCGCACCCCAGCCACCTCACGCACAAACTCCATCCGATGGTGCAGCGACTCAAACCGTTCCAGCAGCGCCTGACTTTTTGCCTGATCGCAGCCCAGTAGCAGGCCGCAGGCCAGGGCCGCCATAATATTCTCCAGGTTATGGACCCCCTGCAGCTTGAAGCTGGCAATCGGGAAGCGCAGTTCCTGCCCCTGATGACGATAGACGATCTCGCTGCCCAGACAGCTGATACCCTCATCCAGCATCTGTTTGCGACTAAAGGGAAACAGTCGCGCGGTCAGTCCCTGAGCAGCCTGCCAGACCCGTTCATCGTCACGGTTGACCACGGCATAGTCCTCAGGACCCTGGTTCTCAAAGATGCGCAGCTTGGCGTCGATGTAGGCCTGATAACTGTCATAGCGGTCCAGGTGGTCCTCGCTCAGGTTCAGCAGGGCCGCCACCGTGGGTCGAAACTGTTCGATCCATTCCAGCTGGAAGGAGCTGATCTCGGCCACCACCACGTCCACCCGCTCACCACTGGCCGGCAGATCAATCAGCGGATCACCGATGTTGCCGCCCACGTAGGTGGCAAAGCCGCTGGCCTTAAACAGTTCGCCAACCAGGGTGGTGGTGGTGGTCTTGCCGTTGGTGCCGGTGATCGCCACCAGGGGCGCCGTGATGCAGCGGGCCGCCAGTTCCACCTCGCTGATGATCGCTACCCCTCTGGCCCTGGCAGCCGCCAACAGCGGATGTTCCTGGGGCACGCCGGGAGATACCACCACCAGGTCGGCTTCGGTAAAATCAGCCTCCTCATGACGTCCCAGCACAAAACGGATCCCGAGCCCGGCCAGTTCCCGTAGCACACCTGTCAGCGCCTGCTCGTCCCGCAGGTCGGTGGCGGTCACCCGTGCGCTGCGACTGGCCAAAAAACGGGCACAGGCCACGCCGGTCTTGGCGAGGCCCATGACAGTACTATGTTTATTGTTCAGTTCCATCTCAGCGCATCTTCAGGGTTGATATGGCCACCAGGGCCAGGATGATGGTGATGATCCAGAAGCGGACAATGATCTTCGGTTCCGCCACTCCCTTCAACTCAAAGTGATGGTGGATCGGCGCCATGCGGAAGATCCGTTTGCCGCGGTATTTGTAGGAACCCACCTGAAAGATCACCGAAAGCGCCTCAATCACGAAGATACCGCCCACGATCACCAGCAAGATCTCCTGTTTGGTCAGCACGGCGATGGTTCCCAGGGTGCCACCCAGGGAGAGTGAACCCACATCCCCCATAAAGACTTCGGCCGGATAGGAGTTATACCAGAGGAAACCCAGCCCGGCCCCCACCATGGCGCCGCAGATCACGGCCAGTTCGCCGGCCCCAACCACGCGCGGGATCTGCAGGTAGGCCGACAGGGTGGCATGGCCCGCCACGTAGGCAAATAACAGGTAGGTGGCGGCATTGATCGCCACCGGGCCAATGGCGAGGCCATCCAGGCCGTCGGTCAGGTTGACGGCGTTGCTGGCCCCCACAATCACGACCACGACAAACGGGATAAACAGCAGCCCCAGGTCGGGGTGGAAGTTCTTGAAGAACGGCACATACAGCATCTCGTTAAAGGCCGGGTTCAGATAGAGGAAGACTGCTACGCAACCGGCCAGCAGCACCTGCCAGAACATCTTCTGGCGAGCCGAGAGTCCCTTGGGGTTCTTCTCCACCACCTTCTTGTAGTCATCCACAAAACCGATCAGGCCATAGCCGACAATAATGAACAGCGTGGTCCAGACGTACAGGTTTGACAGGTCGGCCCACAACAGCGTTGGCAGGATGATGGCCGCCAGGATCATCACCCCGCCCATGGTGGGAGTGCCCTGTTTCTGCAGGTGGGATTCAGGTCCGTCGGTGCGGATCACCTGCCGCGCCTGCAACCCCTCCAGCTTGCGGATGATCCATGGACCCAGCACAAAGCAGACCACCAGCGCCGTGATCATGGCGTAGATACTCCGGAAGGTCAGATACTTGAAGATGTTAAGGATCTTCAGATTGCTGGCCAGCGGATAAAATAGGTGATAAAGCATCCTCGTTCTCCTGGCAGACCGTTGATAAACATACTGCGGAGCCTGTCTACCGCGTTGCGCGGTACTCGCTCCTTCGCCTAACTACATGTTATGTCTCAGTCGCTACGCTCCGTGCGCCTTGTAGCCATGCTTCCTCATAACGTTTATGCAACAGTCTGCTTCGCGTAGTGTTGCCGGATCAGTTCTGCGATCTTTTCCATGCGCATGCCGCGTGAACCTTTTACCAGTATCAGGTCGCCGGGATGGGCCCGTTCGATAATGTCATTGGCCACGGCTGCATGATCGCAGCCGCTACAGACCGAATCGGCAGCCATGCCTGCCTCCCGCGCACCTTCGGCGGTGTGGGCCGTAAGTGTACCGACCAGATACAACCGATCCGCCACCTGGGCGGCCTGCAGCCCTACCAGCCGGTGCAGTTCAGCCTCGTCACCACCCAACTCCAACATATCGCCCAGGGCCACAAAAGCCCGGCCAGTGCCCTTGATCTCAGCCAGGGTGGCCAAGGCTGCACCGGTGGAGGCCGGATTGGCGTTGTAGCTGTCATCAATCAGGGTCAAGGGGCCGGCCTGTTCGATCCGGAAGCGCCCCTTGTAGGGTGTGAAACGGGCCAACCCCTCAACAATGGTCGTCAGCGGCAGTTCGTCCAGCAGCGCTGCGGCAGCGGCCAAGGCATTATAGACGTTGTGGCTGCCGCAGGCCTGCAGTCGGACCTCTGCCTCGCCCTTCGGACTCACCAGGGTGAAACTCTGCCCCTCGGCGCCATGGGCACGGATATTCTCGGCCCGCACCTCACCACGCCGGATACCGAAGCTGATCCGACGGGCAGACGGGTTCTGGGGCAACGAGACAACGCGGGGGTCATCGCCATTGACCACGGCCAGACCATTATCACCGACCCTGAACAGGAGTTCACCCTTGGCCGTAGCCACCGCTTCCACACTGCCCATACTCTGCAGGTGGGCCGGAAAGGCGTTCAATACGATCCCCACCTTAGGCTGAGCAATCTCCGCCAGCCGGTCGATCTCGCCCGGCTCACTCATCCCCATCTCCAGCACGGCCCAGCGATGCTCAGCCTGCAGCCGAAAGACCATCCGCGGCAGGCCGATCAGATTGTTCAGGTTGCCTTCGGTGGCCAATCCAGGACCAGTCAGCCTGAGGATACTGGCCAGCATCTCCTTGGTGGTGGTCTTGCCGTTACTGCCGGTGACACCGATCACCAGCGGTTCAAAGCGCTGACGGTACGCTGCGGCCAGGTCTCCCAGGGCCCTCAGACTGTCCTTGACCGCTACGCAGGTCAGGGTGGCCGGCAGCTCGTGCTGTTTCAACCAACGCTCTTCAGCCAGACAGACACTGACTCCGGCCGCAGCCACCTGCGCCAGATAGTCATGGCCGTCAAAATGCTCGCCCCGCAGCGGCACAAACAGTTCGCCGGTCACGACGCTGCGGGAATCGGTGCTGATGCCGCTGACCGCAAGACTGCCGTCACCGACTATCCGGCCGAGGGTCGCGGCAGCCAGTTCGGCAACACTGAACATACTAGGCCCTCTCTCCCAGTGCTGCAGCCGCTTCTTCTCGGTCGTCGAAGTGGTGTTTGGTCGTGCCCAAGATCTGATAGTCCTCATGCCCCTTGCCGGCCAACAGCAGGATATCCCCCGGCTTGGCCAACCGTGCGGCCAGCCGGATCGCCTCGCGACGGTTCTCAAGCACGGTAAAACCCTTGCCCGTAACGGCATGTTCCAGCTCGCTCAGGTTATATTCACGTACTGCCAGCGGCATGATACCTTCCCGTATCTGACCCAGGATCGTGTAGGGATCCTCAGTGCGCGGGTTGTCTGAGGTCACCACAGCAAAATCCGAGAGCCGGACGGCTATCTCGCCCATCACCGGACGCTTGCCTGGGTCGCGGTCGCCGCCGCAACCAAAGACGGTAATGATCCGGCCGGTGGCCAGCTCCTGCAGGGTGGTGAGCACATTCTCCAGGGCATCACCGGTGTGGGCATAATCCACCAGACAGGTGACACCACGCTGGTTAGGCACCCGCTCCAGCCGCCCCGGCACCTTGGCCTGCTGGCTGATGCCCTGGCTGATGCTCGTGAGTGGCAGTTCCAGCGCGATGCCGACAGCAACGGCAGCCAGGATATTGGACAGGTTGTAACGTCCCACCAGCCCGGAGCTAAACTCGATCTCACCGGCCGGGGTTACCAAGATACCCTGGATACCATCAACCGACGAACGCAGCCTCCGCACGGTCACATCGGCATCGGAGGCCAGGCCGTAGCTGATGACCGGGCAGACGGCTGACCGCACGAAATCAGCACCGACAGGGTCATCCAGATTGATCACCGCCCGACGGCGCGGCTTGACGGCGTCCGGTCGCAGCAGTTCGCTGAACAGGCGCTGTTTAGCTGCCTGATAGGCCTGCATGGTCTTGTGGTAATCCAGGTGGTCGCGGGTCAGGTTGGTGAAGACCCCCACGTCGAAGTGGCAGCCGTCGACCCGCTTCTGTTCCAGGGCATGGGAGGAGACCTCCATCACAAAACCCTGGGCACCGGCAGCGGCCAGTTGACGAAAGGCGGCCTGCAGTTCGGTGGATTCCGGCGTGGTGTGGCTGGCGTCGATCACCGTGGCGCCGAAACGGTAGCTGATGGTGCCCAGCACAGCGACCGGCTTCCCGGCAGCGGCCAGGATCGCCTCGATCAGGTAGGTGGTGGTGGTCTTACCGTTGGTGCCGGTGATCCCCACCAAGGGGTGTTCCGCTGTAGGATCACCATGAAAACGGGCAGCCATACACGCCATGGCCAGGCGGCCATCCGCCACCTGCACCCACGGCACGGCTGACGGCGCTTGGGTCGCATCTTCTAGCACCACGGCGCTGGCCCCGGCCTCCACGGCACGTTGAATAAACTGATGGCCATCCACCGTGGCGCCCGGCAGGGCAAAGAACAGCGTTCCTGGCTGCACGTGACGCGAGTCGCAGGTCAACTGGCCGATCTCAACCTGGACATCACCGCTCATCGAGAGCGGCGTTATGGTCTCCAACAGTTGTTGTAGGCGCATGGTCATTCCTTTTTATGCCGCCGGCACCAGGCGGACCCAGATCTCATCGGCACCCCTGATAACCTGCCCTGGTTGCGGGTACTGCTCGATCACGCGACCACTGCCGCGCAGCTGGATATTGATCTGCCGTTTTTCCATCACCTGCAGCACCCGCCGCATGCTCATACCTCGAAAATCCGGCATTACCGTGCCGGCGCCGGCCACGTCGATCCGTCCACCTTCGCCAGCCTCCGTGACCGGTTCAAGCTCACGCAGTGCTGCCGCCTGCGGCACTGCCGGCTGCGCTGGAGCCGCCTTTACCTGCATGGCTGGCGTTGTTGCGCCACCATTGGTCCCTTTCAGGTAGCACAACGTGTTGAAGGCGATCTCGCGGAAGGCAGGTGCCGCCACCACGCCGCCATAGGGGCTGGCACTCGGTTCGTCGATCACCACCAGAATGGTTAGCTGCGGCTTTTCGGCCGGCACAAAACCGATGAACGAGGCGGTGCGCTTGGTGGCTGAATACCCTCTGCTGACCGGGTCCACCTTCTGGGCCGTGCCGGTCTTGCCGGCCACCCGGAACCCTTCAATAGCCGCCTTGGTACCGGTGCCACCAGGGGCCACCACGGTCTCCATCATGCGGGTCACCGTGGCTGCCGTATCGGCCGAGATCACCCGGCGTACCGGCTGGGGTTGTATATGCTTCAGTTCACGGCCGGCATCATCAATCACCCGCTCCACGAGATACGGCTTCATCAGCATACCGCCGTTGGCCACAGCGGAAACCGCGTTCACCAGCTGGATCGCCGACGCAGAAACCCCCTGCCCGAAGGCGATGGTGGCCAGATCGCTGCCGTACCAACGCGAAACCGGCCGCAGACCGCCGCCGGTTTCCCCTGGCAGATCAATGCCGGTCCTTTCGCCAAACCCGAAGGCCTTCAGGTAGCGGTGCAGACGGTCATCGCCCAGCCTGAATCCGATCTTGGCCGAGCCGATGTTACTGGAGTAACGCAACACGTCGCTGACCGAAATCCTGCCCTGGGGGTGGTCGTCACGAATGGTCCTGCCGCCGAACACATAGCTGCCATTCTCGCAATTAACCTGATCATGAGGCCGGACCAGCTTTTCCTCAATGGCTGCCGCCATCAGGAATATCTTAAAGGTTGAACCGGGCTCAAAACTGTCGACCACGCTGCGGTTACGCAACTGAAACGGGGTGTAGCGTGAAAACGAGTTGGGATTAAAGGTCGGATAGTTGGCCAGGGCCAGCACCTTGCCGGTGGCCGGCTCTGCCACCACCGCCATGCCGGCCTTGGCGCCACTGGATTGCACCGCCTTGGCCAGTTCCTTTTCAGCCAGATACTGGATGTTCTTATCCAGCGTCAGCACCAGACTCCTGCCGGGAGAGGCGTCCTTGACCACCGTCTCGTGCGGGGCCACGTCACGGCCCAAGGCATCGCGCTCGGTCACCAGATATCCGGTATTGCCCAGAATGGTGGCATCGTAGCGTAGCTCCAGCCCCTCCAGCCCCTCCGGATCGATGCCGGTGAAACCCAGCACATGGGAGGCCACCTCAAAGTTGGGGTAAAAACGCTTGCTCTCTTTAACAAAGCCGATTCCGGCCAGTCTCAGCTGCTTGATCCGGCGCACCGTATCCGGCGCCATGCGCCGCTCCAGCCAGACAAAGCCTCTCTCGAGGGTTAGCTTCTTGAACACCGCCTGCTGTGATTCGCCCAAGAGCGGTGCCAGCACCGTGGCCGTGCCGTGGGGATCCTTGACCTGCCGTGGTTCGGCATACAGGGAGTCCATCTCCAACGAGACCGCCAAAGGTGCCCCGGTGCGGTCGTAAATGCCGCCCCTGGCCGGCACCAGTGGCACGGTGCGGTTATACTGACGCTCCGCCAGCTTGACCAGTTGATCGTGCTTTAGCACCTGCAGACAGAAGCTCCGGCCACCAACAACGAGAAAACAGCAGGCAAACAGACCGGCGAGTATGATAATCCGGACTCTGGTCCATTTTTCCCGCTGATCTTTCATGGCCGTCCCCAGGCTTCTTCGCTGTCGCTACTCATTTCACCACTACCACCTGCTGCTCCAGCGGCACCGTCATCCCCAGGTCCCGCTTGGCGATCGCCTCGATCCGGGCCGGTGTGCTCAACGACTCGGCCTCCAGCTTGAGACGTTTCTGTTCCTGCTCCAGATCTTTCATCTGTCGCGAGGCCTCGTTGATCTGCAGATTCAACTCCACCAACCGGAAGCGTGACCAGACATGGAAGATGGAGACAATCGTCAACAGCACCATGCAGACCATCAGGAACCTGACAATATCAAGTCGGTGAGCCGAGACATCCAACCCGATCTGGGCCGGGATCGCCACCTTGTCATAACTGAATTTTGCCGTACTCATCGGCCACCTCCTTCCATCAACCAGCCAACCGTTCCGCTGCCCGCAACTTGGCGCTGCGCGAACGGGGATTTTCTGCCAACTCCGCGTCACCAGCCATCACCGGCCGACTGGTCAACACCCGCAGCAACGGCTTCTGTCCACAGACACACTGCGGCAGCTGCCGGGGACAGCGGCAGCCGCTGGCAGCATCTCGCAGACGCTGTTTCACGATACGATCCTCAAGGGAGTGGAACGAGATCACCACCAGCCTCCCCCCCGGCCTGACCATCTCAATACCGGCCTGCAGGCCCTGCTCCACCTGCTCCAGCTCGCTGTTCACCAGAATCCGCAGCCCCTGAAAGGTACGGGTCGCCGGATGGATCCGGTCTTCCTGAAACCTGCGCGGAATGGTGCGCTCCACCAGCTCGGCCAGCTGCAGTGTGGTCTCAAACGGCCGTTCCTGGCGGGCTGTCACGATCCGCTGGGCGATCTTGCGGGCCCAACGTTCCTCGCCATACTCCTTGATGGCCCGCTCCAGCTCCCGCTCCGACAGACTGTTCACCAGATCAGCTGCCGTATCGCCTTGGCTTGGATCCATCCGCATATCCAGCGGTCCATCGGCCCTGAAGCTGAAACCACGCTCGGCACGGTCCAGCTGGGGCGATGAAACCCCCAGGTCCAGCAGCAACCCATCGATTGCCCCAACGCCCTGGCTTGCCAGCAGGTCGGCCAGATCACCAAAACTGCCCCGCAGCGGTCGAAAACGGTTGCCAAAGCGCTCCAGGCGCTGGCTTGCCGCCGCCAAGGCCGACGGATCACGATCGATGCCGTACACCAGACCATCCGGACCGCTGGCCTCAAGGATCAACTCGCTATGACCACCAGCCCCCAGGGTTCCATCCAGATAAACGCCGCCAGACCTGGGGGCCAGATACTGCAACACCTCGGCTGCCATGACCGAGTAATGGGAGAACGATTCCACCTAAATACCGAGCTCTGCCAACGCTGCCGAATCCTGGGGGAAGTTGCGCTCATCCTGGGCGTTGACACGACTGTAGGTCTCCTTGCCCCAGACATCGAACCGCTTGCCCATGCCGACAAAATACAGGTCGCGCTCAAGCGCCGCATGCAGCCGCAGGGCCGGCGGGATCAGCACCCGGCCCAGCTTGTCAACCGAGCACTCCTGGGCAGGCCCCAGCACCAGACGCTTCAGGCTGTTCAACTGCGCCAGCGCCAACCCGCCTTCATTGGCCTGAATCTTCTTCTCCAGCTCCTGCCATTCTGAAAGTGGATAGACCGAGAGCCCACGACCGTAGCTGCCGTCGCCAAAATCAACCGGGGAGGCCTTGGTGATCACAAAACGCTCGTCACCAAAACCTTGGGACAGCACCTCACGAAACCGCACCGGGATACTGGTCCGCCCCTTGGTATCTATGGTTGTCAGGCATTCACCGCCAAACATGGCCACCCTTCCCCTCGTTTCCACCTATTACCACTTTTTTCCACTTTGCGGCAAACTATACCAGTCGTCAAGAGACTGTCAAGAACAAAGCATTACTTTTGAACTGAGGGGTGTGACCTGAACCATAAAATGGCCAAATGGTCATTTTATGGTTCAATAGGCCGTGGACAGCTTATGGTTAAATGGCTGCCCAGAAGTTCAACAAACGCCCTCCTTGACCAAACACACCCCGTGACGTAATCTTTTGTGCATCCAACTGACCAGGAAGCACATCAAAGCCTATGGCAATTGTGATTTCTGACATACACGGCGATATAAAAAAGGCCAGGACCTTCCTGGAATACAGACCTGATATCGAGCATGTCATTCTCGGCGACCTTGTTGACTCCTTCAATTTCGGCTCGACGATCCAGAAAGAGCTCGAGTGCCTGGATCTGATTCTCAGATCAAACTCCATCCTGCTCTGGGGCAACCACGACCTCGCCTATACCGACAAACCCTGCTGGCCACCGTACTCGCGACTCCCTGATTCCTTGAACCCCATATCTGACATGATCATCCCGCACATGGGTCGATTCAAGGTGGCACACGCTGTAGACGGATGGCTTTGCACCCACGCCGGCGTCTCAACGATGCTTGCCAAAAATTTGCCGGCTCTTCCGATGAGCAGTTGCGATCCAGTACGCATCGCGGATTGGCTTAACAATGAGTTCAAGCAGCAGAGAATATTACCCAGGCCCCAAACGGGTCAGCATCAATACTATGGCGTAGGGCCGCTGTTCGCTATCAACGATGCGCGCGGGGGAGATGACAAGTACGGTGGGATATTCTGGTATGACCACCAGCGGGAGCTTGCCAAGCCCGATCCACAAGTAAAGCAACTATTCGGGCACACTCATGTGGCCGGGCCATTACGACGGGACACGTGGAACAACATAAACATTGAAGGTGGATGCTGGGTGTTCGACACTGAGGAAAGTGACTTTGTACTGCTTAATCGTAACTAATGAATAAGGTTGTTTTTGGGGTCAGCAATGGATCGCGTGGACAGCTGGGAGCGGTTCAGTTATTTCAGATTGCAGGCCATCTTTAAGCATCGGATCGAGTCCGCATTGGTTTTGTTGACAGATAAAGTACTGTCTTGGCAGCACTGGGTGCCGTGTATGCCCAGTTGAAGTCAACTGATGAGGTTTTGGAGGTCAGTTGCTCAGCCACGTAGCTGGCAATTAAACGTGTACAGAGGCAGTATTCACCGCTCCCTTCCTGCCTCCTGAAACGCCTTGCTGATTGGCGAGAAGAAGTATTCCAGCACCGAACGTGTCCCCAGCTTGATTTCGGCTGTTACTTGCATTCCAGGGGTAAGTTTGTGTTTTAGGCCATCCGCAATCAGCTGCTGGTTTGACAAGGCCACCAGGGTACGGTAGTGCAGTTGCGTGCTCGCCTTGGTGGTCGGCACAATCCCCTGCTCCCCCATCTTGGCCTGGCCCATGTTTTCGCTGGCGTCAGCGCTGACCTGATCGACAATGCCATCGATCATGCCGTATTTCTGAAAGGTGAAGGCTGAAAGCTTCAGCTTGACTGGCTGTTGTGGACGCACAAAGCCGATATCCATGGTGGACACCCACACTTCGGCCTGAAGCGGCTCATCGCGTGGCACCAAGGTCATCAGAATTGTTCCCGGTGTCACCACGGTACCGGCAGTATGGGTAGCCAGATCCTTCACCACGCCATCTTGGGGAGCCTTCAACTCCAGCAGGTCATGGCGGTGCTGCTGTTTGGCCAGCTCTTGCCTGATCTTTTCAAACTGCCCCATGGCCTCAACCCGCTCAATCTGAAGTTGACGACGATTGTCAGCCGTGATCTGGGCCGCCTTTTTCTGGGCCTGGTTAATGGTGGCCTGAGCGCTCTTGATGTTGAACTCCTGGGAACGCAGATCATGTTCCTTTTCAATCCGCTCACGCTGTTTTTCGGCAGCCTGGAGTTTGGCCACCATGCCGTCCCTGTAAAGGTCGTCATAAGCCTTCTCCTGTTCCCGATAATGGGGCAAGGTTTGCTCGAGCTTATTTTTTACCTCGCGGGCTGATGCCATCTCCTGCGTTGCCTTTTCCAGCACGCTCTGCTGCTCTGCCAAGGCGCTTTCATAGGCACGACGATTGGTCTGATACTGGACAAAAACCTGGGCAAACTGATCAGCCGGGTCTTCAGGCTGCCGGATCAATGATTTGCCGCCCAGCTCTGCATCAATCCGACGGATTGCCAACTGTAGACGATGGTATTCGGAGGTGATGGATTTGCCTTCAGCTGTGGACAGGACCGCATCCATCTTCATCAGTACCTGTCCCTGTTTGACGAATTCCCCTTCTTTGATCAGTATCTCTTTTACGATCCCCTGTTCCGCCGGCTGGACGATCTTGAGATAGGTTTGGGGTACCAGCTTCCCGTCAGCCACCGCCACGATATCCAGACGCCCGAAGGTCGCCCAGAGGACCAAGCCAACGAAAAGTGCTGCCACAACCTTCAGGACAGTTCTGCCCAACGGAGCCGGGGCTTTGTCCTGGATCTGCATGATAGAAGGACGGAAATCCAACGGGTCGGCTTCAGAAGAACCGGCCAGCCGTTCGCTCAGCCTGTGCCACCACGATTGTTTTTGCTGCTCGGGATGCTGCATCTACCTGTTCACCTCAATTTGTTTTTGTTCCTCAACAACCACCCTGCCTACCCGTTCCAGCCGTATCAGCCCACTGTAGTTGCCCTTAGGCCAGAATTCAGCCCTTCGTCGTTTACCGTTGTAGGCAAACCAGACCGCCTTGTCGCCAGGCAGCACAGACTGGCTATTTGAGATACGCTGCTTGTCAGGACCGTACAGTTCAAGAGTCAGGCGGTCGCCCTTGTGCAGGCCGAATAGTTCCACCCAGAAGACCAGGTTTTCTGCATCATCAGGGATGGTTTTGACATCATAGCCACCGGCCTCGGCCACTTCTTTTTGAGGAGATGTAGCTGCGAAACCGGTGATCAAGACACCTGTTGGCTGGTAGCGTAGCGCCTTCATGGCGGTGGCAGACCAGAGTGTCCTGTCGGATTTGCCGCAGGGCTTTGCTTCAGGGTTGAACGGATCTAACGGTTTACCATCCTTGCTGACACTCATATCCAGATGAGGAAATTCAGTGTTGCCCGACAGACCAACCATACCCAAGACATCGCCTGCATTTATTCGTTGTCCTTTACGCACGACAACACTACCCAACAGCAGGTGGCTATACTGGGTAGCCCAGCCATCACCATGATCAATTCGCACACCGTTGCCGGCTTCCTTGCCCTTAAGGCTGGCCTTGTCACGTTGTTTCAGATAAACATCCGGTTCGCCATCACGCACTCCCACCACAACTCCCGGAGCCGCAGCAATTACTGCGACCTTGCTTCGCATGGCGGACAGATCCCGCAACCTGAAGTCTGTGCCGTGATGGGTATCGTAGGTCAGCTTGCCGCAGGTGTAGTCATGGGCACCAGGGCCGGGATCGGTATCAAAATAGTTTTGAATGAAACAGTCCTGCTCAAGCGTGCATCGGATCGGCAGTTCCAGCACCGGAGGTGCGGCCTGGACGGGTGTTGCCAGGAGAAATAAGATTAGAACCAGAATAGAAATATGCTTTGCCGTATAGAGACGTAACCTGACCATAGCACTACCCTTCGTGTAACCAAACAATTCCCGGGGAGATGGTTGCCCATCTCCCCGGTTTGATGCACATGTTTTTTACACCTACATCCTCTTTAAACCCTCGTTCAATCCTTTGAAGCCCTTCAGCTCGGTACCACAATTGCCGGAGGCAAGGGTGGTGTCCATACTGAAGGCGTGGGTAGAACCGAGGGTACCGGCGATATTGCGGCCGAAGTTGCCGATGTCGGCCCCCAGGCGGTGGTTACGGCCCTGATCGTCGCCAAGTTCGGCCAGGTCGTAGGCCAGAGCACGGCTTACCGCCAGCCAGCGTTGGGCAATCGTGTTGTCGCTGTGGCTGGAGCGGGTAGTGTGGCCGTCAAATTCACGCAGATAGGCGTCCATTTGTTCCGCATCAAGGTAGTGGATCGAACTGGCTGCCGGCATATCTGTGCGCCGGTTATCATGATGATCATCATGGCCGCCGAACCGGTGATTATCGTGGTCATTACCATGGTTGCCGGCTTTGTATCGCTTGATCCAGTCGAAGTTGTCGTTACGTTCGATATCATCGTCGGAGCAGTAGGACGAGCTCTTGTTGTTCTTGCCGAAGCTGAGCTGGAAGACATCGGAGGTGGAAAGGCTGCCTTCGGTGCTACCGGTGGCTGCTACCTGGTCGGTGGCAGTGACCCGGATATCCAGGTAACCGGCCTTCTTGGGCGCGGTACCGGAGAAGGTACCGGTTGCGGCATCAAACTTCAGCCAGCTTGGTAGTGCTTTACCGTTGGCCAAGGTGGCGGTGTAGCTGAGCGCATCCCCTTGGTCGATATCAATGAAGCTATCGCCCGGCATGGTGAAGCTGAAGGCCTTGCTGTTCTTAACGCTCTGATCAGCCAGACGCTGGGCCACGATCGGCGCGTCGTTGGTTCCCTTGATGGTTATGTCAAGTGAGGAGGTTGCTGATAGTTTCCCGTCGCTGACGGTGTAGTCGAAGCTGTCAACCACCTCAGCGGTACGTCCGAGACTCTGGACCTGATAGGAAAGGTTATTGAGCATGTAGCCGTACTTGCCGTCGCTGGAGAGCCCCAGATAGCCGTAGTCGCCCCGTTTGAAGCCGGGATTGGCTAACGTTAGGGTGTCAGCGGCATCAGGGTCGTGGTCGTTCGCCAGCACGTTACCGACAACAACCGGCGGGCAGCGGTCTTCTGCAATGCTGGCGGTGTCGGGGGTTGCGACCGGTGCGCTGTTGCCGCCTGTTACGGTGATGGTGAATGCATCAGCAACGCTTGCGCCGGACTGGTCGGTGGCGGTCAGGTTCAGGGCGATGCTGCCCACCCTGGTGCTATCAGGCATGCCGGAGAAGGTGCCAGTTGCTGCATCAAAGGTGAGCCACGCAGGCAGTGGACTGCCGTTTTCCATACTTGCGGTGTAGCTGAGCGAATCCCCCGAATCAATATCGATGAAACTATTTGCCGGGATCTGGTAACTGAAGGCCTGACCCTGTTTGGCGTCCTGATCTACGAGCGGATTTGCCAGCTCCGGAGCGTCATTAACATTGGCAACAGCGATGCTGAAGCTGCTGGATGCCTGTGCGCCGGCCAGGTCGGTGGCGGTTACTGCAACCTGCAGGGTACCGACGCTGCTGTTGTCAGGAGTACCGCTGAAGGTGCCGGTTGCCGGGTCAAAGGAAAGCCATGCGGGCAAAGCTGATCCATCGGCAAGGGTGGCCGACAGGGTTAGCGTATCACCGGCATCAACATCCTTGAAGGTGTCGGCAGGGATCTGGAAGCTAAATAGCTCATCTTCAACGGCACGCTTTCCGCCGATCGCGCTGAATACTACCGGGGCGTCGTTGGTGTTGGTTACGTTCAGGGTGAAGCTTGTTGACACCGATGCTCCGGCTAGGTCAGTAGCGATGATGTTCAGGTTGAGGCTGCCGACTTCACCATTGCCTGGGGTGCCACTGAAGGTTCCTGTGGCAGCGTCAAAGGACAACCATTCCGGCAAGGCAGAACCATCAGCCAAGGTAGCCGTATAGGTTAAAGTGTCTCCAGCATCAATATCGTTGAAGGCATTGGCCGGAATAGTGAAATTAAATCCTTGGTCTTCAATAGTGTTATGAGCACAAATTTCAACGCCAACAATCGGTGCATCATTGGTATTCTGCACAGTGAATACCAGGGTACGGCTAACGGTTGCACCTAGGTCATCATAGGCGGTAACCACCACCTCATGGTTGCCGACCTGATCATTTCCGGGGGTACCGCTGAAGGTACGGGTTATCGGATTAAAATTGATCCATGAAGGTAATGCTGTATTGTCTGCCCCGCTCACCCGATAGGTCATAGGCAGACCCTCCGGATCAAGGAAAGCATCGGCTGGCAGCTTGAAGCTGAATGCCGTGTCCTCGGTTATCATCCGATCAATCGAATCAGAACCTGATACAGGTGCCTGATTAATCAGTTCCTGCAGGTTTATGGTGGTGCCGTCGGCCAGTTGTAGTGCACTGATCGGCAGATCGCTTCGTTGGCCGGTGGGGCTGTAACCAACTATGCGTACCTGGTCTCCCATGGCGCCATACCTGACAATCAAATCGGCGCCTTCCACGGTCATGGTGATATCGTTACGTGCGATGCCGTCGCCAAAGGCAAGGATATTGCCTACGCCTTGCTCGGCAGCATCAAAGACGAGATCCGAACCATCACCGAGATTAAAGAGATACGTATCAAAGCCTGCGCCGCCATTTAAATCGTCATTGCCCTGACCACCAGCAATCATGTCGTCACCAGCCCCGCCATTCAGATAATCATTGCCGGCTCCGCCCAATAACCGGTCATTGCCAGAGAGGCCATAGACCTCGTCGTTGCCAGCTTTTGCATCGATGACATCGTCAAACGGCGTGCCGATGATCAGGTCGTCACCATCGCTGCCAGGAGCAACAATGCTGGAAAGTCTGATTCTGCTGCCGTCAGCAAGCTCGATCTGTTCTACCACATGGCTGCCGCTAGTGCCGCTATAACTGTAATTCTCAAGAATGACTGCATCGCCAAGGTCACCATATTCGATAACCAGGTTGCTCCCTTCGATTCTGGTTTGCAGGTTAGCGGCCGTGATTCCTTCGCCAAAGACGATCAGGTTGCCTTCCTCAAGGGTGGCGACATCGGCGATGGTGTCCACCCCGTCGCCCAGATGGAAGACATAGGCATCACTGCCGGCGCCGCCTTCTAGCCGGTCGTTGCCGATCCCACCGGTCAAGGTATCGTTACCGCTGCTTCCTTGCAGCAGGTCTTCCCCTTCGTAGCCATAGAGGCGGTCGGTCAGGTTGGTGCCACGGATGAGGTCATTACTTGAGTCGCCCTGTAGGATAAAGGTGTGCTTGACCAGATCTTCGTACGCAAGGATGGTTCCGTCGCTGAAGGTAAAGCTTTGCACCGCACGCGTTCCGGTGTCGGCCGCATCGGGATTGAAGTTGGTCAGATGAATCTCATCGCCGCCATTACCCACGCGGATGATCAGGGTATTGTCACGGTACGTCAGGCGCTGGGTGATGTCGCTAACAGCGATGCCTTCACCAAAGGCGATTCGATTTCCCTCGTCCGGCACCGCATAGTCATCAATGCGGTCGATCCCATCTCCACGCTGATAGAGGTACAGGTCATCACCGTTACCGCCTACAAGCTGGTCATTACCTCTGCCGGCGATCAGTGTATCATCGCCATCGCTTCCCGTAATCCTGTCGGCAGTGCCGGTTCCCTGCAAGATGTCATCCCATTCACTACCGATGATATCGAAACCCTTATCAATCATCTGACTCCAGGTCATGACAGTGCCATCATCGAACTTGAAATATTCGACGGCATGAGGGCCGTATGGGTCAGCAGCAATGAAGTGGTTAATGCGAATGGTTTCGCCGGTAGTGGTGATATTCAGCAGCAGCTGACCACTCTGCGGGTCGTGACTGAGGCTGATGTCATCGGGGCTAATGCCATAGCCGAACAGCAGGCTGTTTGGATCGGATGGTGTTGAGATATCGTCAATGGTGTCGTTGCCGTCCCATTGGGAGTAAAGGTAGGTGTCGTCGCCTGCCCCACCGGCAAGGATATCGTCCCCTTCTCCGCCTTCGATGGTATCGTCACCAGCCCTGCCAAGTATGGTGTCATTGCTCCAAGAGCCTTGCAGATAGCGAGGCGTTGCGAACAGATTACCGGTCTGGGCATAGGCCACGGCATAGTCGCCACCGGCCATTTCCACGGCTCCGGTCAACTCAAAATTTGCCGTGTCATCGCCAAAAAGTGGAATTGCAGCGTTTACATCTGCAGCAAGTAAATCAGCCTTGTGCGCTTCGATCATTGCAATAAGGTCAAAGATACGGGCGCTGCCGCTTGCGTCTAAAAATTGAACCCGGGGTACTTGATAATATGGATAGGGGGCATAGTTATTGTAGGAATTAAGCCACAGTATCGTGATGCTGTCTTCAGTCCCGGCTATACTGAGTATTAATTCTCCGCTTTCGCTATCAATCCGGGCAAGTACATCTCCGGGCAGAATATCGACACCAAAGGAAAGCGTGTCCACATCTCCATAGGTTCCACTTGGGTAGTTATTTATATAATCACTTCCGTCACCACGGTTAAAGACATAGACATCATTGCCTGTGCCACCTTCCAGGTAGTCATCACCGGTCCCGCCTGCAATTACGTCATTATCATAGCCGCCGCGGATATAGTCCTCACCTGAACCTCCCGCCAAGGCGTCATTGCCGTAGCTGCCACTCAGATAGTCAGCGTTGTCGCGGGCATCGATTTCATTGTTATTATCATCGCCGTAAATCTCGTCATTTGCGACACTTCCCAGAAGAAATTCACCATCCCACGAGCCATTTTGATACCCGATTATTCCGGCATCGGCCATGCCGATGATCTGCTCAAGCGACAATTCTCGTCCATCGTCAAAGACAAACCGTTTAATGGGGAGGTTATACAGGTTCAGAACTTCGCCACCGTAGTCAACTTCGTCATTCCCATCATAGCTATAGTCGGCCAGCATCGGCATTTCAGCCTCAGGGTAACTACCTTCAACAGAACCGGTAATCAGCATCCCCTCATCATTGCCGATGCCGATGGCCAGCTGCACAAAACCTGATAGTGATCCTTCTTCAGTCTCATCAACACCATCAATCAGACTTGATTCCATAAACATTGGCCGGATATCACCGCCGCCATCCGACAGAGAGCTGTTTTTGATCTGGATGCTTAAGTCTTCTGGCCTGATGCCTGCACCGAAAATGACCGTATCACCTTCAATAGAGGCCGAAGTCAGGTAGGTCTGGAGATTGTCAAATCCGTCCCCTCGTCTGAAGAAGATGGTGTTGACACCAGCGGTTATGGTTAGATTGTCGTTGCCTGCTCCGCCGTCGAGCGTGTTGGTGCCTCCAGCTACCTCAAGAAAGTCTGCCTCGGTACCACCTGACAGGGTATTGCTACCGTTATCGTCGTAAAGATAATCATAGCCTTCGCCGCCATTCAACTGATCGTCACCGGTTCCACCATAGATTGAGTCATCATCGACACCACCGTGCAAGATGTCGTTGCCTCCAAGGCCGTAGATGGTGTCGAACCCGCCCCCGCCAGCAAGCAGATCAGCGTTAGGTGTCCCCACCAGATAATCATCAGAATCACTGGCAACGGACATCCGGCTGAGGATTGCAGCCCGGTCCCAAATCGTGCCGTCGCTGAAGCGGATCTCGTTCAATTGAGCAGGGACGGACGCAAACCAGCCTTTGACCTGCAGCAGATCGTCACTGTTTTTGATGGCCAGCACAAGGTCTTCACCGTTGATCATCAATTGCAGGTCTTCGGGAAGCAGGCCGTCGGTCAGCTGCATCACGTTGTGCTCTTCGGCGGTGGCTTGGGTTTCTACCACAAGATCTCTGCCGTAGCCGCGGCCGAACAGGTAGGTATCATTACCGACTCCCCCTTCAAGCCGATCATCGCCGCTTCCGCCATCCAGTATGTCATTCCCGGCGCCACCGAACAGCTGGTCATTGCCACTCAGACCTGTGACACTGTCATCGCTATCATAGCCAACGAGGATGTCATCGCCCTCGGTGCCTTTCAAAGCCATCCGTTTGATGGCATCCACTGTCCAGATCGTACCATCAGAGAATTGAACCAGTTCTATACGGGACTGTTCGTCAGCGAACCAATCCGTGACAACCATCCGGTCACCGCTATCGATGATCGTCAGTTCAAGATCACTGCCCGTCCTGCGTAGGGCAATTTCATCAGGGCGGATAAAGTCACCAACATAGATCAGATCACGCAGATCACCGGCACTAAGCTCACTGATATGGTCTGTGCCGGTGCCACGCCTGAAGATATAGACATCATTACCTGAACCGCCATAGAGGGTGTCGTTGCCACCACCGCCATCAAGAATGTCGTCACCTGCGCCGGCAGACAACCGATTGTCGCCGCTGCCGCCGACTAGCACGGCATCACCGGCATTGTTCTGGAGCGAACTATTACCATCACCACCATAGACGACATCGTTGCCATCACCGGAAGAGACATAAGAAGCATACAAAGAGGTCGTTCCGCGACGATCAGTAGCTTCCGACCGGTTTGTTCCGGCTGGTGAATTGTTAACCGGTAACCCGCCGGCATCGATCACCCAGCCCAGGTCGGCGTCCATACGCACGAAAAATTCACGGAAATTTAGGTAGGAGAGGGTGGTGGTTGAGTTAGAGACCCGCCAGGTGCGGGCAAATTCGCCCAGCAGCTGCTTACCTGCCGTAGCGTCCGTTGCCAGGCTATCGGCTATCTGTGCTATTACCCGCGTCAGGTCGGCCACCGGCCGGTATTGCTTTTCGTCCCATAGCCAACCAACCTCGCTGTACAGATCGTTCAGGTGAGTCTGCATCATCAACTGGGCATAGTTGCTTTCCAGCAGCCGCTGATAAATACCGTCCAACACGACAGCAGCCTCGTTATTGGGGCTAGGGCCGAACGCACCAACAAAGGCACGGCCCATGAACGCTTCAATAACGGCAAGTTTGCTTGCATCGATAAAGACGCCACGAGAACCGTCTTCAACGGTCTCAGTTTCACTCCACACAGAAAGTATCTGTTTCATCAGGACATTCCGTGCGCTGCTGTCGATTTCAGCAACGAACTGTCCCACCAGTGCTTTCAGATCAGGATTGTCGTGCATGGCTTGCTGCAGACTTGCCACCGTGCCGGTGCCTGCCAGCTCGGGCAGGGCCGCTGTTTCTGCGGCGACGGTTGTCGTTGTGGTTGATTTGGTGTAGGTAAGATTGCGCTGCAAGCGGTATTCGGCAATCGCACTTTCAGTGCCATCCTCCCGCAGGAAGCTGCTGCTGCTGACAATAGTATTGCCCTTGCCGTCCGGGGTGTTTACCGCTTGTGAGGCTAGGCTGATCTGCTTGATGCCCAGGCTGTACAGGTCGTGCAGTTCATCTGCCTGGCTTACGGCATCACCGTTGGCATCCTGCCAGACCCGCAGCCGGTCATAGCCGATATCCCTTGCGTCGATCAAACCATCCTTATTGCTGTCCAGATCGGCCAGGGCCTCAAAACCATTATTGGCCAGCCTGCCGCTTCTTAGCAGGGTGTTGTCGCCGAACAGTTCTCGGCCATCGTTGATGATGCCGTCACCGTTTCTGTCCATCACCAGCAGGCCGTCATCCTTACCCACCCAGGCGGTCCGTTCAGACATACCGTTAGCATCATGATCAAAGTAGGTGCTGGTGTTGATGCGGGTAGTCTCAATCCCATCGCCGTCGAGATCAAGAATCAGTGGATCCATTCTGATGGGAGGAGCGACACTGCCTGCCCGGCAGAAGTCGGCCTCGTTCAGGTTGTGACTAACGGCTATTAGCTCAGAAAGGTTCATCTGTGTAGGAACAGTGGATGACGGCACCTGGCTCCAATAATTCACAACACCGCCACCATCTTGTGGCAGCGGTATGCCAAGTCTTATCAATGCAGAACTGGTATTCATGATGCCTGGCCCCACATACGTGCCCCTGCTTCCGGAGGGAGTGCTAGAGCCAAGAGAAAAGCTGACCGGAAGACCCGTCGACGCAGATGTCGTGAAGCACGGATTTGTCACACCTCCTATGGTGCCACCAGTCCCACCATCGTCGGTAGCGGTGCGCAGGGTAACCGTCAGCCGGCCATCCTTCTCTACAAACACAACACTGTTCCGATCTATGATGCCCTGAATATTGATGGAATTGTTTTCAGTGCCTGAAAAGTCGTCATAAATCTCAACGGTTTCCTTGTTTGGGCTGACGTAGTAGTTATCGTTGCCGGTACCGCCCACCAGTATGTTATGCCCGGCGTCGCCATACAGTTCGTCATCACCTTCGCCGCCGTTAAGGTAATCGTCTCCGATGCCGCCTTGCAGGCGGTCATTCCCCCCGCCTCCGAAGATCTGATTCGTGCCGGCCTCTCCGGCCAATCGGTCATCGCCTTCGCCGCCATCCAGATAATCATCACCTGCACCACCCTGGAGCAGATCGTTGCCGTCACCGCCCATCAACTGGTCGTTGCCGTCAAGTCCCATCAAGACATCGTCACCAGCCTCACCATCCAGGTAATCATTACCGGCATCGCCCTGCAGATGGTCATTTCCGTCGCCCCCCATCAGCTGATCGTTACCGTCTCCCCCCAGCAGAGTGTCATCGTCACCTTCACCATCCAGGTAATCATCGCCCGTGCCCCCTTGAAGCCAGTCATTGCCACTGCCGCCAAACAGTTCGTCATTCCCGGCATTACCAAACAGGCTGTCATCACCCTCTTCACCATCCAGATAGTCATCGCCCTCATTGCCTGACAGTTGATCCGAGCCAGCACCCCCCATCAACTGATCGTTGCCTTTATCGCCAAACAGCAGGTCATCACCCTCTTCACCATCCAGATAGTCATCGCCATCACCGCCGGATATCTCGTCGTTATCACCACCGCCAAACAGGGTGTCGTTGCCGCCCAGCCCCTCGATGATGTCTTCGCCAGAACCACCATCGATGTAATCGTTGCCGTGAGTGCTGGCAGCCTGCCAGTCGGCATCACCCTGGATTACATCATTGCCGGAGCCGCCAATAATCGAATCATCACCGCCTTCGCCATACAGCACATCATCACCGCTGCCGCCGTCGACACTATCAGTCCCGCCACCGGCATAAATGATGTCGTTGCCGCTACCGCCGTAGATATTGTCATTACCTGCAACAACAGCAGTATCCAAACCTATGTCAGTAAAGTTTGAACCGTTGACACTCCAGTTTTTTTGGGCCCAGGTGATGCCCATATCTGCCAGAATGATGTCGTTGCCGCCTGCTCCCACCAGCAGATCATTGCCACCACCACCGAACAGGGCGTCATTGCGGTTTGAGCCGTACAGTTGATCATTACCTCCGCCGGCCGCAAGCAGATCACCTCTTTCGTTGATGCTTTCTGCTGTTTCTCCGGCACTCACCAACGCTGTCATTTCGCCGTAGTAGTCACCAAACAGCAAGTTATTGCCGCCATGATAATCGCTTACGATATCGCTGCCACTGCCCCCCTCAAGGATATCGTCACCACCGCGGAGGGCATCGATAATATCGTCTCCTCCACCGGCCTGAATGCGATCGTTACCGGCGCTGTCGTAAAGAAAATCTCTCCTCAAGGGCAGATGCACGCTAGGGTCGCAGATCACATTGCCCAAAGAATCTACCTGGGCATTTTCAATAGGATTGCCAAAGGGATCAAATTGATACTCATCAGGATAATCAGGATCGAGTGGGATTGGGTTTAAATCGCCGACTATGGTGCGGGTGGTAGTGATGGTGGGTAGCTCAGTCAGGTTAATGCCGAAGTCGCCGTTCTGGAAGTTTTCTCCCAGTTCAATCACACCGCCGTCTTCAAGGACCAGCCGCCAGGGGGAGTTGTGGGTGATAGTTATGGAGCCGGTGGCGTCGCGCCAGATGTTGCTACTGCTTTCACGGTAAAAACAGCTGCTTTGAATGGTAACGCCGTTACGCTTGATGATAACATGGCCTTGATTATCCTCATCTACTATGATGTCGTTACCGTCGCCTATATTGTAGACGTAGGTATCGAAACCGGTGCCACCGTAGAGGATGTCGTTGCCTTTACCGCCCTCCAGGGTGTCGTTGCCGGTATTGCCGTAGAGAGTATCAATACCATCGTTACCATATAACTTGTCATCGCCGCTGTTGCCGTAGAGTTGGTCGTTACCGCCACCGCCATACAGTTTGTCATTATCAGCGCCACCTTCGAGGTAGTCATCGCTGCGATTTCCGTAAAGTGTATCGTTGCCGGCACCGCCATAGAGGCGATTTGTATACTCGCCTCCACGGAATTCCTCACTTGTTTCATTACCGAAGAAAACATACCGTTTTGCCTGTGTCGGGTCTGAGCTACTACCTTGCGGAAACACCAATACGTTCTTACCACTAATCCGGTCGATAAAACTCCAAGCATTTCCTCCAAGTTCGGCAACAGTAGCACTCACTTGCAGATTATTCGGTACACCGCCAGTATCAGCAGTATTTGCTTTCATCACCCAAGCGAGCATGACTGCACGGTCGGCTATCCAGGCATCAGAAAGGCTGCCTTGGTCGGTGGTTGGGTTGTACAGGTCGAGTTCGCCATTTTTGTTAAATTGACTGTAATCAACACCAGATATTGCAAACGGGTTTAGTTCTTTTAGTGCATAGCGGTAGGCGGTTGGGACGGATGTAGGACTTTCGTCGCCGGCTTTAGCAATGCTGGCGACAATTTCTGCGGACATGCTGGTCAAAACACTAAAATTGCCACTACCTACAAGGTTTTTGTAACCGTCACTGGTCTTGATGTCTTTAAGAGCATTATAAAAAGCGTTACGCCAGTCAGGTATCCACCATGTATTACTCTCGTTTATGCCAACAGTCTTGCGAAGATTAGAATCTTTGCCGGTAAATATCTTTGCAAGGGCATCGACTATGGTTTCAAGGGTATCGCCTTCCGATTTGCCTTGGGCACCAGGCACGGTATCTGCGTTTGTCGCAGTAGCTGATTTAAACAGGCTTTGTAGCTGATCCATGGTGACATAGTCGTCTAGCTTACTGATGGTATCCATGACGGCCAGCGAATCTATGATCAGCACAAGACTATGGGTATCGCCAGAGCTGTTTTGCTCCCATTTATCGACTATTCGTAAGTCTAACAAACTGGGATTTCCTCTTATTAACGGCTGGTTTTCAATCTGTATTGCAACCCGGTCTTTGCTGTGATGAAGTCCAGAGGTAGCAACTGCAGTCACCCCACTGCCGTAAAACTCCGTCATTTTGCTGTCAAACAGTAGGTCTGGGTTGGTTTCAATTTTGGCTAATGGAAATACGACATTTTCCCAAAAGGCCGAAGTAGTCGTATGGTAATGTGCCACTTCAATCGCATACCAGTAGCGAATATCGCTGAACAATGATCCAACTGGTGATTTGTTATAATACGCATTCGGTTGATCGGATGAAATAAGCCCATGCACGCGGTCGCTTTCCTGCATAAAGGCATCAAGCTTGGCTTGTGCATTGGCCATCAAAAATTGCCCAACCGTCATCGATGGATTCCCCAGCTCATCATAAGAAAAAATTTCTTGTGTTACAGCTGGTTCTCCCCCCCACATTACCTCCAAGTAGGTTTCCATTACGTTGGTTAACGTCACTCCGGGTTCCAAGCCTCCGGTTCCAGCTCCGTTAAAGGTGTAGATATGCTTTATAACGTTTTCGGTGTTGGACTCGCGGCGTAAGATGGCAAAAGCGGAGGCAAGATGCCCCCCCAAGCTGTAGCCGGTAACATCAAATTGTGAAGATGCGGTAAGCTTACCTTGCTGTATGAGGCTTTTATACCAGTCCTCCATATCGGCTATCTGGCCGAAGGCCCAGCCGTTACTTGAAATACATCTGTTCGTACCCTCGCTGTCGCGCAAGGTGTCATCAATGGCTTCGGTACTGCGGAAGGAGATGACAAGGTCGCCCGTTGCTTTTTCTCGGAATAAGGTGCCTGAAAAACCGCTTGGGGTATTTTCCTGCTGGTCTACCACCTCCCAAGTACTGGCAAACTCTTCGGCAAGCAAGGTTGGGAACCTGCTGGGGTGGCCGTTGCCGTCTATAAGCGCTTTAACATACTTATCGCCTGTATATATTACCTTCGTTATTGGATCAGCAAGAAACGCCTCTGCCGCCATCTGCAGGTTTGCATACTTCAAATAGGTTGCAATCTCTTGCGTTGCCATTTTAACGCCCCTTTATCTTGAGTACTTGCTCAGTAAAGTCTCTGGTTTGTTCCATCTGCTTTGGACGCTCTACCCCCGGGAATTTAGGGCAAGCCCACCTGGCCGCATGCTGCCAGGGCGATCTTCCACCACCAGTACTACCCATGCCCCGATCAATCATGTAGCCGATTCGCTCGGCTATCACCTCGTTTGTCTTCAGGTCGATGATCTTGAGCGAACTGCCTGCTATCCACATCTTGCGCTCTTCCGGGGTGGTAATGTCGTCATAGGTAACGCCATAACGTGGGGCCGGCCCTTTGGCAAGGGTACGCTTCAAACTGAATTCAAAGATTCCGTCTGAAAAAGTTGGATCTTTCAGGCGTTCACGTGCAACATACTCAGGCGTCCTTTTACCGACTTCCTTCATGTATCCCGTATACCGGTAACGTTTGCCATCTGCCTCAATAACGTCTACGTAGCGGTAAGCGGGGCGAACTGCTTTTTTGGGGTCTTCAACAGTTGATCCTATTTTATCGCGCCCCCACAGAAATGATCCGATGTAGCCTTTCGGGTCTCCATCAGCCCTGCCAAAATCTTCACCATATGGATCAATCTGATTCTGATCATAGGGGTCCCACTTGGGCCGCAGCTTCATCAGCAGAACCCCTTCCACATTATCCACGGTGCGGTAGATCTTGACCCCGGCGCTCTTGCAGCGCATCTGAAACTGTGCGTCGGCCGCATCGTAAACCGCTTTGCGTTCCTTCTTTTGCTTGTTGTGTTTGATCTGGTTGCTGATCGGCCAGCTCATCAGCAGACCGCCAATGGCAAGGGCCACCAGAATCCGTCCCCATATCGGTGCTTTTCCCTTAAGTGTGATAAATGAACCTACCATTGCCGCTGCGGCCAAAAACCAGTAGCCGATGTTTACCGCGTTGGTTATAAAATTTAGAATATCGAGCGCTGTTTCAAATCCCATGAATGGCTCCTTTAGGCGGCCTGAAGAGATAAAGGGGACAGGCTACTTATTGGTGTCACGCTTTTTGCCTTTTGGCCAGCCGACTGGTCGCAATGTCGATTCCATTCCCATTTCACGGCATACTTCATGTTGCCAATCCTCCTTGCCAAATGGTGTCTGACGGTTCACGCTTTTCCTCAGTTTCTCTAGTTCTCTGTCAGTTAGCGGCATATCCACGTAAGCAGTCCAATCGTCAGGCAACGATAGTAAAAACGTATCGGGCTGTAAGCCATCACTCCCAGCAGTTCGGGCGGCATGTGATGACCACCGCCATTGGGCGGCTGTTGGCGACAGACCGGCACGCACAGGATTGGCTTCAATATAGCGGGCTACCGTTAACAGGTGCTCGTCGCTCTGGATGATGAAGCTTTTGTATCTTCCCTGCCAGACATGGCCACTGGTTTTGTAGTGGGCGTGGTAACGGCGAACATGGCTGGTCATGAGCCACTGCATATATTTGTTGAGTTCATCAGCATGCTCTGGTTGTACAAGCATATGAAAGTGGTTAGGCATCAGGCACCATGCGTGCAGTCGAACCGGGTGCTTCAACCGTGCTTGTTGCATCAGACCCAGAAAGGCACCATAGTCTTCATCCTTATGAAAAACCTGCTGCCTGCCATTACCTCGATTGATGATGTGGTAATAGCAGTTGTCTCCCAATGCTCTTGCTATTCTCGGCATCTGGCAGCCTCTCTAACAGGACTTCAATAAGTAGCCTGTCCCCTTATTGCCTCGAACGAGACACCATATTTCGTATCTGTTGGATCGTTATAATAACGAACTTGAATATCTGCTTTGTTTAAGTCCGCAGGGTTGGTTATTTCCGTGAATGTCAACCCAGCATAGGTTTGCCAAAGCTTGAGAGCATTATCAACAGCAGTCCTGGCCCCTGCTCCGAGAGTCATGAAACCAGAATCGCTTGGGTATGAGGTAAGGAAGCTGTATTTCAACGATACCGGGGTGCCGGGTGCCCCGCCAAGGCCATCTTCAACTGTCGGCGCATGCCATCCCAATGAATCTGTCATTTGAGAAATAATAAGGTTCCTTCTGTCTTGATCAGCCATTTTCAGTCTCCTCGAAGAGGTTGTATGTTATCGATTGGTATTTTCAAGCTTTTTCAGGTATTTACTCTTTTCATTTGAAATACACTTACTTACTTTCTGACTGTCGTACGGCTCAAGATGCAACTGGCCAGTTTTAAAGAAACGTCCATTGTCACAGCCGGAAGGCCCCTTCATTATGAATGGCCTGTCATCGTTGATAAACGCAGTGACATGAAGGAAGTCTGCGTAATAGTCTGTTTTCCCATCTCCATCATAATCGTATGCAGAAAACAGACGGGCAGTTTCTTCTTTAAAATTGGAACAAATGCTACTTGCAATTCCTGAAGGCAGTTGAGGACTTATAATAGGGCAATCTCTAACAGCTATTTTCATAAACAACTGGAATTGCTTTTTATCAAGAGTAGACATTCTGCTTTCGATCAGAAAAGGTTTGTGTGTTTCAACCAACCAGCCAGCTTTTTGCGTAGGAAGGGTCACACATATATTCCGACTAAATTGTGCAAAACTGCGCTTGGGTAGCCCATTCACCAATTCTGTTGAATTTCTGTCATCACGCTTTTGTCTAAATATCAAAGTGCTTTCATTGCCTTTCTTTACTGCAAATGCCAGCTGCGGATTGTCGTGATAACGATACCGACTGATCGCCATATCTGCTGTTGAAATCAGCTCAACAAGGGCTCTGCCGCGACATGTAGAATTTGTCATATCCAACATATCAATAACCTTGGCATTGGAGTCGGTTACAAATTCACCTTGCTGTTGCATCACCGCCAGCTCACGCTGCTCCTTCTTGGCTCCGAAGTACACATCCGCCGTAACCGTCCCCACCCATCCGCCGTTGGGAAACTGCCTGATCCACTTCACATCCAGAAACTGCTCGCACATCGGGAACTTCTCTTTCAGTTCCTTGGGCGGGTTCTTCATAAAGCCGATGTTGTTGCTGTAATCCTCGGCCTGGGAAATGTTGCTATAAAGGGCAAGCGCTAATGCCGTAATGACCAATAACAGCTTGTTTAGTGGCCTGTTTTTACTGTTCTGAATGTTCATGGAACCACTCCTTATATTCAGTCACTTTAAATTCATTGAATTCCGGCTTACTCCCTATCCTGTTCCTGCTCCACCACTTCCATCATCTGCGGCTGTTGGTTCTGCTGGCCAAACCTGAACACCTCATCCACCTGTAAGCCCTTGGGCAGTTGGTGGGTGATGAACAGCATGGTGACCTTGCCTTTTAGCTGATTAACTGTTGCGGCAAAGTGTTCAGCTGTCTGATGATCCAGGTTGGAGGTGGCTTCATCAAAGATCAGGATACGGGGTCGTTTGAGCAGCGCCCGGGCAATGGCTATCCGCTGCCGCTGTCCACCTGAGAGGCCGACCCCCTGCTCACCGATCTCGGTTTGATAGCCCTGGGGTAGTCCTTCAATCACATCATGTATCTCGGCCTGTCGGCAGGCCTGGACTATTTCCTGGAATCCTGCATGGGGGTTGGCATGGCTCAGGTTTTCATAGATGGTGCCGGAGAAGAGGACGGTCTCTTGCGGTACTACGCCGAAGATGGACCTCAGTTCATTGGCTGACATATGGCGGATATCGGTGTTGTCGATCTTGATCTGTCCATCAGTAGGCATATAGAAGCCCAGCAGCATCTTGGCCAGGGTGCTTTTACCGCAGCCGGAGGGCCCCATCAGAACGCTTAAGTGGCCTGCCTTGAAGGAGATGTTCAGATTACGGTACAGGTAGGGGTGTTCCGGTGAGTAGCGGAAGCTGACATCATTCAGTTCAATGCTGCCCCCCTGGGTTGATTGTGCACGGGCCGGGGTCAGGGCGTAGGGTTCGGTGGGCATATCCATGATATCCCCCAGACGCTTAACCGCAATATCTGCCTGCTGGAACTCCTGCCAGAGGCCAACTAGGCGCAGCATCGGCTGACTCATCCGTCCGGCAAACATCTGGAAGGCCACCAGCTGACCGATGGTGAAGCCATCATTGCGCATGACCAGCAGTGCACCTACCACCAGTATGGCCAGAGTCATCAGCTGCTCAAGGCTGTTGGCCACCACGTTGTAGCCGTTGGAGAGCTGACGGGTGGTGAAGCCGGCCGCCAGGTAGGAGGCGATGTAGTCACCGTAACGCTTCTCCAGCACCGGTTCCATCTGCAGTGATTTAACCGTGGACATGCCGGAGACGTATTCAGTGACAAAGGCCTGGTTTCGGGCACCCAGCAGGAACTGCTTGTTGAGACGATCACGGAAGACCGGGGTGACCAGCAGGCTGATAAAGGCGATCAAGCCCAACATGCCAAAGGCAATCAGGGAGAGCTGCCAGCTGTACCAGAACATCACCCCCAGGAAGATCAGCAGAAAGGGGAAATCAAGCAACAGGGTTACAGCGGCTCCGCTGACGAACTGGCGGATGCTTTCAACCCCTTGCAAACGGGCCACCAGAATGCCGGTGGGGCGGTGTTCGAAGTAGGGCAGTGGCAAACGCAGCAGATGCCCGAATACCTTGGCACCCAGCACAGCGTCGATCCGGTTGCCGGTATGCAGCACCAGGTATTGGCGCAGCCAGGTCATGATGGCGCTGAAGATCATGAAGATCAGCATGCCGACACCGATTACGATCAGGGTGCTTTGGCTCTGATGGACGACTACCTTATCAATGACTACCTGAGTAAAGAGGGGTGTGGCAAGACCAACCAACTGAAGTAGCAGCGAGGCCAGCAGGATATCCCGCCAGATGCTTTTGTGTTTGAGCAGTTCGGGGATGAACCACTTGAACCCGAAGCGCTGTTGCTGAGCCCCCCCGGCAGGGGCATCTTCGTCCTGCAGGCCGGTCTTCTGACGTGATTCATCCCGCGAGATCATGGTCAGTTGCGGCAAAAGACGCTCGGCAATGGCGCTGTTATCGATGGTTACCGGGGTATGAGATCCTGGCCGGAAGTACATAACCCGTTCACTGTCGGCCTTGATGATCAGTATGGGGCATAACACCTCAACAGCTTCTGCCTGGGTATCAGCAGCATCCGGCTCAGCCGAAGGCTGCTCCGGCTGCAGATAGGCGATGGCTGGCAGTGGAATATCCTGCAGACTGCCGCTGGCGGGGATCGGCAAGCCCCCCACCTTGAAGCCCAAAGCGGTCAGGGCGGTGGTCAGGGTGACGCGGGTTGATGGAGGGGGAAATTGCCGCTGAATCAGGACCGGATCAAAGGGGATGCGGTGCAGTTGACAGAGGCTGCCCAGCAGCCAGAGCAGGTCGGGGTCAGCGAATTGGGTGTTGTCATGGCCGGCATTAGGCGCTTTGGTGGTTTTGAAAAGTTGCACTGTCGGCCTTGCATTTGTATGGAATCAAAACATGCAGACATTACCGTATAATCGCTGCTTGTCAACTCCTCACATAAAATATTTTTCACGTGAAGCTGGCTGATGTAGCTAACAGTATTTAAGCTGACGTCAAGGCAAAGTAAATGATTGGAATTTATGCGGTTAGGTTGCCATGCACACCAGAGGATGGGCGGTGGGTACAACATAGCTTGGACCTAAACTGCACCATCGGCAGAGTGGTCTGACTTTCATATCCAGATCAACCCACCCGTAGGGGGCAATATGTTACGTAACGGCAAATCCAGCAGATCACACTTCGCAAGCAGGCCCGCTGGCGGGCAGTCTCAGCTGCTTTACCAGTATGCCATGCCTATTCATGACCTGAATAGCCGCCCTGATCTCATCTTCCGAGTCAACCTTGTCTGGCGGATGTACACCACATCCCAATATCAGATTAGTGCCACCTCCAAATCATGCTGCAACGCCGACCCCCAATTCCACGCCGCTGGCATACATCAACAAATCTCTCTGGCCACTCGTCCAGCAACCAGACGGCCTTCTCTGTCGACTTCAGGGTAAAATATCTTATCTGCTTTTTTAAAAAAGCTTTTATCATGCATTAGGCCATTAATTTTCAATAGCTTGTGCGTTTTTAACTCCTCCCATAAGGTATGACCAAGAAGACATTCCTTCTGGAGGATATATGCAAAACGCTCCTGCACTGCCTGTTTGTGTGGTAAGTCGTTATGCCGCAAATCCCGACACAACCCGCCTAATTCAGCACATAAGAACCTCGCCTCCTTCCCGACTGGTCGAAGACGGTCGATCCAACGTCACCGGCCGCCACCTTTTGTGAACTCCTTCCATCTTTATGCTTCCCGATTTCCAGATCACTACTTGAGGCATAGCTCGGAAATTGAATTTTGAGGGTGTTTATGATTCCGTTGCCTACAAAGATATGATTCAAGTTACAGAGGGGCATAACAGGGGGAGGCGATCGGGTGAGGGGTTGGCACCTCAAGAAAATACGGCTAAAAACGTTTGTTTCCGGTTGCCATGTTTATCCGCGCTATAGTATAGAATTATTAATCCAACGCTTAACGCCACGAGCAGCCCGAAACAGGCCTGCCTGGCAGATGCAGCACCAACTAACCATCAGTAACGAGTCGCCATGCCGCAGGGAACCATTACCGATGAGCTGAACCGGGCCAACCGCGCCCTGCGTCTGCTCTCCGCCAGCAACCGCACACTGCTGCGGGCAACTGACGAAACGACGCTGCTACACGACGTCTGCCGCATAGCAACGGAGATCGGCGGTTATTCGCTCAGCTGGGTAGGCTTCAAACAGTTCAACCCAGAACGCACCGTGCTGCCGGTGGCCTCCCACGGGTACGACGGAGGCCTGCTGGGCGCCCTGCAGATGAGTTGGGCCGACGGCGACCAGCACGGCTGCGCCATCATCAGTGGCGCCATCCGCACCAGTACGATCCAGCTCCGTCACGACATCCTGCACAACGCCCAGCTCTCCCCCTGCCATCACGACGCAAAACTCAGAACGTATCAATCGGCGATTGCCCTGCCGTTGGCGGTGGAGGGTCAGACCATCGGCGCCATCGCCATGTACGCCCCTGAGCCCAACGCCTTTCATGACCGCGAGGTGCAACTGCTCGAGGAACTGGCCTGCGACCTGTCGTTCGGCATTGAAACCATCCGGCTACGCAGCGCCCATGAGCAGGCCAACGCCCATATCCATCGCCTGGCCTTTTTCGACACCCTGACCGGGCTGCCCAACAGGAACCATCTGACCAGCCTGCTGGCGGATGCGCTGATAGAGGCCAAGCAGCAACAGCAGCCATTGGCCCTGCTGATGCTCGATCTGGACTACATCCGCGAGATTAACGAGACCTACGGCCACAGCACGGGCGACAAGATACTGGTCCAGGTCAGCCGCACACTGCAGGAGCTGGCCAGCGATCAGTGCAGCATCACCAAATTCGGCGGCGATGATTTCATCCTCATCTGCCGCCAGACCTGCCCGGAAACAGCGGCACAACGTGCGCAGCGGATCCTGCTGGCCATCAAACAGCCGCTGCTGATCGATGGTCGCTCCTTCTCCATCGGCGGCAGCATCGGCATTGCACTGTTTCCCGACCATGCAATCGAACCGGCCGACCTGCTGGCCCGGGCCGACCTGGCGATGTCGCAGGCCAAAAAGGCCGGCGGCGGGTTCGTCTTTTACAAGCCGGCAATGACCCACACCCTGACCCGCAAGCTGGACCTGGTCACGCGGCTGGAATACGCCCTGGCTGCAGGTGATCTGCAGCTGTTCTATCAACCAAAGGTGGAGCTGTATGCCGGCATGATGGTGGGCGCCGAGGCGCTGTTGCGCTGGCGCGACCCGGAGCTGGGCTGGGTGAGCCCCTCTGAATTCATCCCCGTGGCTGAATCACGTGGGCTGATGCCGAAGATCGGCGAGTGGGCCCTCACGGCGGCCTGTTCACACATTCGGGCCTGGAAGCGGCAGGGGCTTAGCTGGCGCGGCAGGATTGCGGTCAACGTCTCAGCCCAGCAGCTGTCCGAGCCGTATTTCATTGAACGGGTGCTGCGGGTGCTGGAGACTGCAGGGGTGTCTGCTACGAGCATCGAACTGGAGTTGACCGAGAGCTGCCTGATGGATGAACCTGAACGGATGTTTGAGGTTTTGGCCGAACTACGCGCCTTAGGATTCAGCATTGCCATCGATGACTTCGGCACCGGCTATTCGTCGCTGGCCTATCTCAAACGATTCCCGATCGACACTCTGAAGATCGATCAGGGCTTTGTGCAGAATATGCTTGGCAGCAGCAATGACCGGGCGATTATCGCCACCATACTGGCCATTGCCCAGCAGATGGGTCTGACCACCGTGGCTGAGGGTGTCGAGAGCGAGGAACAGCGCCAGGCACTGCAAAGCCTTGGCTGCGTGATTGCCCAGGGCTATCATTTTTCCCACCCGGAACCGCTTGATCGCTTTACAGAACAGTATCTGCGAGCCAGCGGACCCTTACTGAAGCCGTTGGTTCGCCAGCAATCCCTGGCAATGGCCCTCGCGTAACGATTCCCTGCCTTCTGCTGCAGCTACCTGCCCCAAGCACACGATCAACAAAAAACGCCCTCCAGAGAGGGCGCTGTTTACCAGCCGGATCTGTGACTGAGATTATTTCTTACGCCGGTCCGCCAGCGACACCACCTTAGCGCCACCATCAACAGGCTTCGGGCTGTTCGTGGTTGTTGACTCAACCGCCTTTTGGCGCCGTTCCTCTTCCAGGGGCGAGACCAGCTTTTCGAGGCAGAGCGGCGTCCCCCCCATGGTGAAAGGTTCGCCCTGAATCTGATTATCATCCAGAATCCAGGTAAAGACCTGCAACGGAAAGGTCAACACCAACAGCTTGACCTGCCACCAGCCGGGCTTGACATCAGGCTCAATCTCTTCCACTCGCGCATAGAAGCCGGGCTTGTTATCCACGTGCACCAGCACCAGATCGTGTTCTACCGCCATACGATGACACCTTTTCCACAAAAATATTGGCTGGAGCAGTCCATAAGCCGGGTCCTGTTCCCGTCGGCGGTTACCCGCCGTCGGGCGACGGTCATTCATCTAGGACCACCGTTACCGATGGCCTCAAGCGACCAACCCGGAGGCACGGGCGGGCCACCCTTAACGCCTCCCTATTTGGCCTTGCTCCGGGCGGGGTTTACCTGGCATCCGACGTCACCGCCGAACCCGGTGAGCTCTTACCTCACCCTTTCACCCTTACCCGCCGTAGCGGGCGGACTGCTCTCTGTGGCACTTTCCCTGGGGTTGCCCCCGCTGGACGTTATCCAGCGCCTTGCCCTGCGGAGCCCGGACTTTCCTCCCCTGCATCTGCAGCGGCGACCGTCTGTCCTGCTCCAGCCAATCGTTAGCACAACGTGTACTTCTCAATACGCTGTGACCTTCATACTAGTAGCAACGGGGATTTTTAGGTCCTGGTTGCGGCAAGCCCAGGTATGGCGCGCAGGCGTACATTAAGTACGTTGAGCAGCCATGCCGCCGACGAAACGCGGCCAGGGCGTAAAAAGGCCGTTGCTAGCACTGCTCTTGTTTGAGGATCAGAATCCGTTGGCAATGCGGACAAAAGTACAGCTCGTCGCACTTGAAGAGCGTGTTGTAAAGCTGGGGCGGCAGCTGCATATTGCAGCCCAGGCATGAACCCTCGCGGGCCTCGGCCAGTGCCTGTCCACGCCGCTGGCTGCGCAGCTGGGCATAGCGCCGCACGACGGAACTGGACAGCTCTTTTACAATCTGCTCACGATTGGCAACCGCCGCATCGATGACCGCCTGCAGGTCAGCTATGGCCGCCATCCGCTCCTGACAATCACTGGCAGCAGTCTCTTCAAGGCTGGCCAGTTCCGCGCTGTGCTCGTCGATTGCCGCTTGCAGCTCTTCCTGCTGTCCTGTCTTCTGCAGGATCTGCTCCTCCAGCTCGGCAACCTGCTTGCGGGCGGCAGCGATCTCGCGACCAACGGCCTGGAATTCCTTATTAGTGCGGATTTCCTTCATGTTGGTCTCAGAACGCTTGATGTTGTCCTGTTCAGCCTGCAGGGCAGCCTCGAGCTCTTCTTTTGCACGCTGGATCTCGGCCAGGCTGGCCTGTTCCCCGGCCAAGGCTGACCGCGCCGCAGTCAGACGCTGTTCCAGATCGGCAATATCGGCCTGATGGACAGCCTGTTCCGCCTGTTTGTTGTCAATGGCACAGTCGATGACCTGCAACTCTTCCAGCAACAGCAGCTTTTTCTTCAAACCTGTCTCCTCCCGGGAGGTCAAAAGCCTCCCTGTCTACTTCACACCTCTATAAGCACCTGACCTGAAAAGGATCGCGCTCCCCTTCCGCTGCCAGCACGTCACAGGCGTAGCCGGCAGCAGTCAGTGTCGTCTGCAAAAATTGCTGCACTGCCACCACCATCAGCTGTTCTGAGGCAAAATGCCCGACATCAAGCAGGGCGATACCGCTGGCTTCGGCCTCGCGGGCCTCGTGATATTTGACATCACCGGTCACCAGCAGATCAGCGCCGGCACGCACGGCATCCTTCAGCAGCGAGGCGCCGCTGCCGCTGCAGAGCGCCACGCTGCGCACCAACCGGCTTGGATCACCAACCAGCCGAACAGGGCCCGACTGCAGCCGTTCGCGAACCTGATCACTATAGGCGGCCAGGGTGCTGGGCGTCTCCAGAACACCGATCCGGCCGAGTCCCTGCGCATGCCCCTGGTTCAGCAGCGGATAACAGTCAAAGGCCGGTTCTTCGTAGGGGTGCACCTTTAGCAACGTCTGCATAGCCTTCGCTAAACGGTCGCGCTGCACCAGCAGCTCCAGACGGCACTCAGCCACCCTCTCCAGACGGCCTACGGCACCAATGGCCGGCTCGGCACCCGGTAGCGGGGTAAAGGTTCCCTCGCCGGTGGTGGTAAAGGAGCAGTCACGGTAGTTGCCCAAGGCGCAGCCCTCAGCAAACATCGCCTGTCTGACAGCTTCCAGGGCGCCTTCAGGTACGAACACCACCAGTTTGACCAGCTGCTGCTGGTCAGTGACCGTAAGCGGCCGCAGCTGCTGCAGCCCCAGACGCTCAGCCAACAGATCGTTCAGCCCGCCATCGGCAATGTCGTAGTTAGTGTGCATGGCCACCAGTGCCAGCCCATGACTGGCTGCCTGCAGCACCAGCTTGCCGGTGATGGAGCCCGTCGTAATCTGGCGTAGTGGCTTGAAGATCAGGGGATGATGGGTAATCAGCAGTTGACAGTTGCGGCTGAGGGCTTGGTCCAGTACTTCGGGCAAGGGATCCAGGGCCACCATGACCCGTTCCACCGCTCCTGCCGGGTCACCCAGCTGTAAACCGACGTTGTCCCACTCTTCAGCCAACCCAAAGGGATATTTTTTCCCAATAATTCCAACTATGTCAGAGATTTTTGCTGCTTTCATCGACAAGAAACAAAAAGAGTGCAGCCTTGTGGCGTGCACTCTGGTGAACCTGTGGTCACGGTAGGTCGTTGTCGTTGTGACCGCATCCGGTCTGTTCCCCTGACGTTGATAAAATGTGGTGGGCCCACCAGGACTCGAACCTGGGACCAACCGGTTATGAGCCGGTGGCTCTAGCCAACTGAGCTATAGGCCCGCGTAGGAAAGCACGACACTACAGGAACTTACGCAAGACTGTCAAGAAGATTAGCCCTAAAAGGGTCTCAGGCGCGGCTGATAAAGCGGGCCTCACGGGTGTCCACCTTGACCTTGACGCCGCTCTCCAGATAGGGCGGCACCTTGATCTTGAGGCCGGTCTCCAGCACGGCATCCTTGGTCTCGGCCGTTGCAGTGGCATTCTTGATGACCGGCGCTGTTTCGGTTACGGTCAGCTCCACGGTCAAGGGCAACTCAACCGCCACCATCCGACCCTCGAACAGACCCAGCGTGACCTCAGTACCGTCCAGCAGGTAGGGTGCCAGGGCCGCAAAGCCTTCCTCCCCCATCTCGAACTGTTCGTAGGTCTCCAGGTCCATAAAGACCCCGCCGTTGCCGTCGGCGTACAGAAACTGTCCCTTATGGCGTTCATAGTCGGCCTCGTCCACCTTGTCACCGGAACGGAAGGTGCGGTCCAGCACCTGACTGGTCAGCAGGTTGCGGTAGCGGGTCTTAACCATGGTATTGGCACCACGGGCCGAAGGGGATTGAAAGGTGACGTCCAGGATCAGGCACGGGGCGCCATCGAGCTGGATCACCAGCCCGCGCTTAAAATCCGAGGTGGTCAGCATGTACAGACTCCTTGCAGTAAAGATACAGACTGCAACGAGCTGCAGTCCTGACATGAAACGGTGTACCCCGCCGGGCTGGTGCCCGGCGGGTGGTTATAGCATCAGGCGTTTCCGTGTTTGACCCGTTCGGCCTTTTTGAGCAGGGTGGTGGCAACGGGGTGGTTGTTGTTTTCAGCATACAGGGCTGCCGTGTTGCCAGTCTTGGTCTTGGCGCGGGGGTCGGCCCCGGCCTCCAGCAACACCTGCACCGTCTTGTTGCAACCGTAGATGGCGGCCAGCATCAACGGAGTATGGCCCTCGCGGTCACGGGCCTCCACCTCGGCCCCTTTTTCGATCAGCATCTTGACGATTTCGGTCTGGCCATTGGCCGCCGCGTAGTGCAGGGCGGTCTTGCCCTTATCGCTGGAGGCGGTAATGTCGGCACCCCGACGGAGCAGGTCCTGTACCGATTCAACCAGGCCCTCCTTGGATGCGTTGATCAGCTGGGTATGGCCATTACGATCCTTGGCGTTAACATTCTCCATAGTTGCCTCCTCCTTATGCGTGATGTGAATGGGTAGAGCTCCACAGAGCCGAGTGACACAGGTCTGCCTGCATCTGACAACAAGGGGAATACTGACTGGGGGATAACGTCATGCGCACTGCCGCCGCAGAGGTGGGGAACCCCTGCGACTACCAACGATATGCTGTCAACCGCCTGATCCGCCATAGGTACCTGCCGGCTCTTGGAGTTTCCTGCATGGCTCACTATGTACCACAAAAAGCTGGCTGTTGCTACGGAAAGCTGACAGGCGCCGTTTCATTCTTGCAACGGGGCCGGGCCACGCCTATAATGCCACAACCATGCGGATAAAGAGTACAACCTTCATCAAAAGCGCCGTCAAGCCGGCCGATTACCCCCCTCCCAGCCTGCCGGAGATCGCCTTTGCAGGCCGCTCCAATGTGGGAAAATCCTCGTTGATCAACGTCTTGGTTGAACGCAAGGGTCTGGTCAGGACCAGCTCCACACCGGGCCGCACCCAACTGATCAACTTTTTTGACGTGAACGGCTGCCTGAACCTGGTGGACCTGCCGGGCTACGGCTACGCCAAGGTGCCGTTGGAGGTAAAACGCCAGTGGGGGCCGATGATGGAGCGTTACCTGGCCGGTCGGGAAACCCTGCAGGGGGTAGTGCTGATCCTCGACATCCGCAGGATTCCGGCTGACGGCGACCTGCAGATGCTCTCCTGGCTGCGCGCCTACGGGCGCAGGCCGATCATCGTGCTCACCAAAACGGATAAGTTGACCAAGAACGAACGGGCCAAGCAGCTTGCGTTGATCGCCAAGACCCTTGAGATGCCGCGCGATCAACTGCTGCTGTTTTCAGCGCTGAACCGCGAGGGGCGCGACCAGATCTGGCAAACCATCGTCGCCGCTGCCGGCCTGGAACAGACCGAGGAGGCGCCCAGATGAAACGGACGCACTCCTCAGCCACGCCAGATGCGACAACCATGCCAGACATGCAGCAGAGCCGCGACCACCGCAAGATTCCGATCCAGAAGGTGGGTGTCAAGGACATCTCCTACCCGATCGTGGTGCAGGACAAGCACCACAACCTGCAGCACACCGTGGCCCGGGTGGATATGTATGTCGACCTGCCCCATCAGTTCAAGGGCACCCACATGAGCCGCTTCGTGGAGATTCTCAACCGGTACCGGGAGCAGATCGCCCTGGACCGGCTGGAGGACATCCTGCGGGAGATGCAGCACAAGCTGGGGGCCAGCACCGCCCATCTGCGGGTGGAGTTCCCCTACTTCATCGACAAGGCAGCCCCGGTCTCAGGCGCTCGTTCGCTGATGGAATACACCTGCGAGTTTGACGCCTGCCTGACAGGGGACCAGCTGGATTTCGTACTGGGGGTCAAAGTACCGGTCACCTCGCTCTGTCCCTGCAGCAAAGAACTGTCCCGCTTCGGGGCCCATAACCAGCGCAGTATTATGACGGTACGGCTACGCTACCGCGATTTCATCTGGATCGAAGACCTGGTCGAGCTGATTGAACAGTGCGGCAGCAGCCCGGTCTATGCGCTGCTGAAGCGGGCCGACGAAAAGTACGTCACCGAACAGGCCTTTGAACAGCCCCGTTTTGTGGAGGACATGGTGCGGGAGGCCTACCTGCGGCTGTCTGGGCTGGAGCAGGTCAGCTGGTTCTCGGTGGAGGCGGAAAACTTCGAATCGATCCACAACCATTCTGCCTATGCCGCCGTAGAGCTGGACCGACGAGACGACCAGCAATCGAGCGCAAGTATCCGCCCATGAAGCCGATCCTGATCCAGGCAGCAGTGCCCCGTGAACTGGAGTTGCTGATCAGCATGCTGGAAGGCACGCGCAGCGGTGGACGGGGCCTCTACCCGACCACTGAGGGGTTTCTGGGCGACTCGAACCTGGTCTGTTGTGCCGGGGGGGTGGGCAAGGCCAACGCGGCTGCCTCGGCAACCTATCTGCTTGAACAATATCGGCCGAGCCTGATGATCATTACCGGCTGCGGCGGCGCCTACCCCGGCAGCGGCCTGGCAGTGGGTGACCTGGCGGTGGCCAGTGACGAGCTGTTTGCCGACGAAGGGGCTGAAACCCCGCACGGCTGGCTGGACCTGCGGGCCATGCAACTGCCGCTCTACACCCGACAAAATCGTCAGTACTACAATGCCATCCCCCTCTCACACCATGCGGCCGAAAAGGCGATGCAACTGGCCGATACCCATGGCGTCCGCCTGGCACGGGGACGTTTCCTGACCGTTTCAGCCTGCAGCGGTACCCTGGCCCGAGGCCGGGAGCTGCGGCGGCGCCATCAAGCGATCTGCGAAAACATGGAAGGCGCCTCCTGTGCGCTGGTTGCGCTGCGCTACGGCATCCCCTGCTTGGAGATACGCGGCATCAGCAATCTGGTGGAGGATCGCGACCTGTCGCGCTGGGACCTGCAGCTGGCCATAGAGGCGGCCCAACGCTTTGTGATCAAGGTAGTCGAAGACGCGCAGCGATCGTCCCTTGCCGAGGAACCGATCATTCTGACTGAAGCCGAGGAGGTTAGTTGAGATGACCCTGCTTGACGAAATACTGTCCCACAACAAGAAATTCACCCATCCGGGCGCCTTTCCGCCACTCTCAAAATCACCGCGTCGCCAGCTGGCCATCTTCACCTGTATGGACACGCGGCTGGTTGATTTTCTGGAGCCGGCCATGGGCCTGGAGCGCGGTGACGCCAAGATCATCAAGAATGCCGGCAACACCATCATCGACCCCAATCAGGGCGGTGTGATCCGCAGCCTGGTGGTGGCGGTCTATGAACTGGGGGTGGAGGAGATCATCGTGATCGGCCACGTGGATTGCGGCATGGCCAGCGTGGATGGCGACGGACTGCGAGCCAAGATGCTGGCGCGAGGGGTTGCTGCAGCAGAGGTGGACCGGTTGATACCTGACATGGCAACCTGGGTAGGGGCATTTTCACACCCGCGCGAAAATGTAGAACGGGTGGTACAGATACTGCGTGAAAACCCACTGCTGCCGAAGGATGTGCCGGTACACGGCCTGCTGTTCTGCCCCAACGATGGCCACCTGGAGCTGGTGGCCAGCGGGTATGAGAGCTAAGCTAACCGCCGCAGCAGATGATTACTGAGCAAACTCCGGCGGCAGACCGACCTGATTGGCCTGCTCAACCAGCTGGTTGAAACGGAGCCGGGTGGCCTCATACTCGTCATAGAACTGTTTGTTGCGTGCATTGATCTCTTCGATCTGCTGCCTGCTCAACGCCTTGGTTCCGTCGCCCCCCTCCTTGCGCAGCTGCTCCTGTTGTTGCTCAATCTGAGCCAGCTTTTGACGCAGGGACCTGAACTCGGCCTGCCACTCAGCCGCACTGCGGCTGCCGAAACGGGTGGCGGAGGTGATGCCTGGAGCCGGTGCTGCAGTGTCTTGCGATACCTCTGATTGCGTACGTTCAGCTTTCGTGGAACCGTCCGGCGAGCTGGCCTCCGGCACGGCTGCCGGCACGGTCACATCTTCACCGCTGGCCTGACGTAACGCCTTGGCTCGATAGTTTTTCGGCACACTCCCCAGATCCTCGGTGAAATGCACCGTACCGGCTGCATCGGTCCAGGAATATATCTCGGCCGAGACCTGCAGTGGCAGCGCCAGCAACATCACCAGTACCAGTCGTTTCATAGTCGTCCCTCCCTGCCGATTGTTTCAACGCTCACCAAAGATCGCCGTTCCGACCCGTACCAGGGTGGCCCCTTCTTCGATGGCCACTTCAAAATCGCCCGACATGCCCATCGACAGCTCGTCAAGTGCAACGCCCGGGAATGCTGCGGCACGAATCGTCTCAGCCAGTTGCCGCAGCTGCCTGAAGTAGGGGCGGGCTGCCTCGGGGTCATCAAAAAAGGGTGGCATGGTCATCAGCCCCCGCACCCGCAGGTGGGGCAGCGTCGCCATCTGGCTCACCAGCGTCAACGCCTCTTCTGTACTGGTGCCCGACTTGGTTGTCTCCTCAGCCACATTCACCTGCACCAGCACATCACAGCTGCTGCCCAACCGCCCCCACTGACGACTGATCTCCTCCGCCAGCGACAACCGGTCCACCGAATGGATCATGGAAACCAGTCCGGCCAGCTGACGAACCTTGTTGGACTGCAGATGGCCGATGTAGTGCCACTCCACCGGCTGCTGCACCGCAGCAGCCTTGGCAACCAGCTCCTGCACGTAGTTTTCGCCGAACAGACACTGCCCAGCCTGGGCGGCGGCCTCGATATCCGTCGCCGGTCTGGTCTTGGAGACGGCCACCAGCCGCACCGCAACCGGGTCTCGACCGGCCCATTCTGCCGCCTTGCGGATGCGCTCATGAACAGCGGCCAGATGATCGGCGATGGGCGGCATGGTCACAACGCCCCCATGCGGTGTAACGCCTCATACAGTTCGCAGGTGGGCAGTCCCACCACGTTGGTGTAGGAGCCCCTGATTTCACGCACCATGTGGGCCGCTCCGCCCTGGATGGCGTAGGCGCCAGCCTTGTCCAGAGGGCAACCGCTATCGACATAGCGCTGGATCTCGGTGGCTGCCAGCCCTTTGAACTGGACCGTTGTCCGCACCGCATCGCTGAAGTCTTGACCAGTCACACGGTCCAGCACGCAGTAGGCGGTTACCACCTCATGGCTGCGGCCGGAGAGCGCCGTCAGCATCCGCACCGCATCGGCGCTGTCCAGTGGCTTGCCCATGATCCGGCCGTCCAGCACCACGATGGTATCGGCGCCGATGAAGAAGCGCCCAGCCTGCTCTCGTTGGGCAGCGGCACGGGCCTTGCCTTCCGCCAGCCGCAGGGCGTGGGGGATCGCCTCTTCGCCGGGCAACGGTTCCTCCGGGATATCGGCCGGTGCCACCCGAAACGGGATGCCGGCCAGTTCCAACAACTCCGCCCGACGGGGCGAGGCCGACGCCAACACGATCGAACTATCAGCTCCCGCCATTCTTGCGCTCCTGCTCACGACGCTGCAGCTCTTCCAGCTGCGCCCAGTGGGCCTTCCAGTCTTTGCGCTTCACCTTGTGCAGCACAAAGACGCCCGGAATAATCACCAGACCGAAAAAGGTGCTGCTATGCTCACCGTTGATCAGCCCATATACCAGCGAAGCCACCCCCATCAGCATCAGCACCGCTTCCAGCGAAAGCAGCCGTCCCAGCAGCGAGGCCTCCTGCAGCTCTTTCTGGTCATCATGCTGCATCCGAGAACTCCTTCCAGGGGAAGATCTTGCCGGGGTTAAGGATATTGTTCGGGTCCAGCGCCAGCTTGATGGCCTGCATCGTGGCGATCTGCGCCGGCGACAGCTCCAGCTCGATAAAAGGCTGTTTAGCCAGACCCACACCATGCTCGCCGGACATGGTGCCGTTCAGGTCCAGCGCTGCCTGAAAGACCTCCTTGATCGCCTGGTGGGCCTTCTCCTCCTGTCCAGGCACCTCCTTGTCGATCATCACGTTGACATGGATATTGCCGTCGCCGGCATGACCGAAGTTGACGATCGGGATCTCGTACTTCTGCTGAATCTGCTCGATGCGGCGGATCACCTCCGGCACCTTGCTGCGTGGCACCACGATATCCTCATTGAACTTGTTGGGGTTCACGTCTCGCAGCGACGGCGACACCAACCGGCGCACCTTCCACAACGCCTCCGATTCAGCGTCATCCTTGGCTATCTTGCACTGCACCAGTCCCAGCGGTGCGATCAGTTCCTGGATACGGGCGGCCTGCTTCTCAATCAGATCCCGGTCACCATCCACCTCGATCAGCAGCACGGCCCGCCCTTCGGCCGGGATTCCCAGATTGAAACGGCGCTCCACGCACTGCAGGGTGGCGTAGTCCATGAACTCAAGGGTGGTAGGAATGATCTTGGCGCCGATGATGGTGGAGACCGCCTTGGCTGCGCCATCGATTGAATCGAAGATGGTCAGCATGGTCTTCTTGGCCTCGGGCAGCGGCAGCAGCTTGAAGATAATCTTGGTGATCACCCCCAGGGTGCCCTCGCTGCCACACAACAGCTTGGTCAGGTCATAGCCCACCACCGCCTTGTAGGTCTCGGTGCCGGTACGGATGATCTCTCCGGTCGGCAAGACTACCTCCAGCCCCATCACGAAATCACGGGTGACGCCGTATTTAACGCAGCGCGGGCCACCGGCATTTTCGGCCACGTTGCCCCCCAGGGTGGAGAACTTGAGCGAAGCCGGATCGGGCGGATAGAACAGGCCCAGCTTCTCGACGGCCAGTTGGAAGGTCTCGGTCACCACCCCCGGCTCCACCTCGGCGATCAGATTTTCGGTGTCGATCCGCAAGATCCGATTCATGCGGGTGGTGACCAGCACCACGCCGCCAGCCTTGGGCAGCGCGCCGCCGGTGAAGCCGCTACCGGCCCCCCGCGGAAAGACCGGAAACCGCTCCCGGTTGGCCAGCTTGAGCACCGCCGCTACCTCTTGCGGATTGGCCGGATGTACGACTGCCGAGGGCAGAAACTCCATCTGGGTGGCATCATAACCGTAGCAGATCAGATCCTGCCGCTCGGTGGCAACATTTTCAGGGCCCACAATGGCCCGTAACTGCTCGATAATCGTGGCTGACAGCATACACTGCACCTCATTCCGTAAGTGTTGTGAGATTACCCGATTCAACGCCGCAAACGCAAGGGAAACAGCCGGATATTCCCTGTTGCCTGATGATCTGCCTTACCGTACAATACACCTTTATTTTTTCGGGAGTCGCCATGGCCACGCTGGTAATCACCGACATACCCCGCATCAGCGCGCTGTTTGAGCGGATTGCCGTCGAACGGGATGATCTGGTGGTGGTAAGCGAGATCCACCGTGGCATCGAGGCCTTGGAACAGCACGGGCCTGATCTGATCATCATCCAGAACCACCTGTCCGGCCTGTCAGCCGACATCCTGCACAAGCATCTTAAATCACGCCTGAACCGGCGGAAAGCCCGTTTTGCCCTGATCTCACCCTCCGAGAGCCTTGATGTTGAACTCTCCGCCCGCTTTGAGACGATCCTCGATCCGGCCTTAAGCGACGAGCAGCTTGAATCAACCATTGAGCAGTTACTTAACCAGCCGGCCATGCCGGCACGTTCAGCAACGTCTCAGGTCAGCTCTATTCTTGAACTGCCCCCCACATCCGACCTTGAAGTAACGCCGGAATCGACGGCTGACACCGTACAGTTCAGCCCGACACCGGCAGCACCAGCGGATAACCTGACGCCGGCTACGCTGACAACAGCTGCGGAGCCGTTGACCTATGATCGTCCGCGACGGCCAAACCTGTCGATCATCTCGGCCTTCAGCCAGCACCTGGAAAGCACGGCTGAGGAGGTACAGCCACGATCGGCGGCACTTGCCGAACTGGATGACACGGTTCCCATCGATCAGCTGCCCCCCGAGTCCCTTGTCCTGACCGACGACCAGCGCCCCTCCGTGCCGTCGCTCGTGCGGCGCACCGGTTTCTGGCTGGTGGTTGGCACTGTGGTGCTGGTGGTGATCATCACCCTGGTTCAACAACGACCGCGCTCGCCCCAGCAGGTCAGCCTGCCCGATGCCCCCTCAGCTCAGGCTCCGCTCAGCTCAGGCATTCTGCCGGCGCCATCCGCTGCCGGCGAACAGGGCCGGCTGCCGTCCCACGGCCTCGTGCGCCCAAAATCGCTGCCTTCCTTTATCCCGGCCGACAGCATTGATCCCACCTACGGCAAAGACAATCCGGGATGGGAAAGCTACCACGGCCAGGCCAACGAATTTCGTCTCTTCCGCGAACAGGACGGCGCCATCAAGGCGCTGCAGGTGATCGACCGCAGTGGGGCCGGCATGCAGGATGCCTTTTACAACAGCATCCTCAAGGAACTGGCCGGGGTAACCACCATGCACCCCAGCTCATCCGAGATCAAGGAAGGCTATGAGATTCGACGCGGCACAGCGGGCGGCCTCGAGCTGGTCCAGTACCACGATGCCCAAGGCGGCCGCCTGCGGGGAATCGTGATCACCTGGCCCTGAGTAGCTGGCCAGATCCAACACAAAAAGGGCGTCCCGCCGGGGACGCCCTTTTTTTCAGCTCAAGCTAACGCGCCGGCCTAGTTGGCTGACTGCTTGAGGTAGCACTCGGCCCGATTGAGGATGGCCTCCGGCAGCAACGGCGACTGGGGGTAGATAGCAATAAACCGATCAAACAGCTTCACTGCCTCGTTGCAGTCCCCGCGATTGAATGCACCCAGGGCTCGATTGAAATCCGTCTGCTCGCCGGTTTGCGGTGCCTTTTCGGCAGGCCGCTGTGGCTTTACTGCAGGCGTGACCATTGCGTTACCTGCTGCAGGCTTGGCTTGCTGCTGGGCTGTACGGTGACTGGTGACCGGCACCCGCAACAGATCACCGGGGTAAATCAGATGGGGATTCTTGATCCGGTTGAACAGCAAAATCTGGGGATAGTAGGCGCCGCGACCGGAAAAACGTTTGGAGATATGGGAGAGGGTATCGCCCTTTTTGACCTGCACCTCCCGCACCAGCAGCCCTGCATCAGCGGCAGGCCGCTCATCCTGTGCCAGTGGGCGGGGTTGATAGAGATAGTCCTGGCCCCAGACCGGGGTTGTCAACAACAGCGACAGCGGCGCCAAGGCGCCAATCAGAAAACGCATATCAGTACCTGTTCCCCAGTTGGTCGTTGTAGGAGAGCTCGCTCTTGACCTGGATGCCGGTGCCGACACCGGTGCCCGCCTTAACCCGGAAGGAGGCCTTGACGACCCGCTTCTCACCGGCCCCCAGCTCATTCAACCGCCAGGTGCGGCCGTGGCCGGCAGCTTTCAGCTCGGCTGCCGGTTCAGCCGCCACCAGCTCCAGCTGCACAGGCCAGGCTGCCTGCAGCACGACACCCTTCGCCAGGTTCGAGCCTTGGTTATGTACCACCAGATCCACGGTCAGCAGCTCGCCTGGCACCAGCAGACCACCACGGCCTTTCAGAGCCAGCTGTACCACCGGCCGGGAGAAGCCCAGTCGGGCATCGGCAACCACTACCTTGCCCTGGCCCGATTCCGCAGCAACGCTCAGAGATACGCCGGATTCCGTACCGTCCTGGGCCGAGCGGTCGGTCGCCACCTCCAGCACCAGAGCGGCCTCCTCCTTGGGCCCCAACGGCCCAATGGCATCCACTTCCGGCTCGTTGGGCTGCCGCAGGCCATCACGATTCTGGTCATGGTAGACGGTTACCTTTTGGGAAGGCGGCACACTGGCCACCAGGCTGAAACGTTCACGCTGATTGCCGTTGTTGACCACGGTAGCCGGCAGCGTGATGGTCTGGCCAGGGATCAGCACCACCCGGCTGCTGGCCATCCTTACGACCACAGCACTGACCGGCTGCACATAAACGGCAGCGGCGTGGAAAGTGCTGACTGCCTTGAGAGGTGCATTGACCAGATCGGCCCGCACCACCAGTTCTTCGCGGGCCAGGGCCTCATCACGCAGCTTGAAGCTGACCACAAACTCACGACTCTCGCCTGATTTCAAGGCCAGCCCATCCTGCACCAGCACCGCCTGCATCTCCTGACGGAAACCGGCAAACTCGGCTGGCTCATACTGGGTCGGGAAGTTCAGTCGCAGACTGACCTCTCGGGCCGCCATGGAGCCGACGTTCAAGACCGTTATCCGGTACTGAATCCGCTCACCGGGTGCAGCCTGGGTCGTTGCCGGCTTGATCATGGCCCGCAGCAGCGGTGCCGATGCGACCAGCGAAAGCTCACGGCTCTGGGATGTTTCAGCATTGAATCGCGACGCAGCCTTGACCGGATAGGTGATCCGCAGGCCGTCGATGGTGTCGGCCGGAACGGTAAGCTGCAACAGACCATTAAAACGCTCGCCCGGCGCCAGTGGCGGGGTCTGATTAATGGCCTGGTCAGGGGCGGCAGCAGCGACAAAACGGGCGCCGAACTCTGCCGGGAAACCGGAGGCCAGATAGAAACTGTCACTGCCATTGCCGCGGTTCAGCACCTCAACGGGGATGGCAACCACGCGGGATACTTCCGCCGGCTGGCGCTGCGGCTGCAACCCGAACTCAAAAGCGGCATACTGGGCCACTTCCAGCGACAGCACCTGGGCGTTGTCGGTCGTAGTCTTCAGATCAGCCTTTGCAGCGGCAGGTACAGACACCGCGACGCCAAGCTGGCTAAGGCGCGCAGCGGCAGTTTTAGCTGCCGGCGTGCCGGGAAACTGAGCGAGGATGCGCTGGTATTCGCTGATCGCCTTCTCGCGCAGGGCACGTTGCTCTGCAGCAGCGGCAGCCGCCTTCTGGGCAGCCTTTTGCTCCTCCGCAGCCTTCTGTGCGGCCAGCTTTTTGGCCTGCTCTGCCGCTTCCTTGATCTTGCGTTCCTCTTCCAACTTCAGCTTGGCCAGACGCTCGGTCTCCGCTTTTTCGCGGGCCAACCGCTCTGTCTCGGCCTTGGCTGCCGCCAGACGTTGCTGTTCAGCCGCCACCTTGGCCTTGCGCTCCTCTTCGAGCTTCAACTGAGCAACACGCTCGGCTTCCGCCTTCTCGCGGGCCAGACGCTCTGCCTCAGCCTTGGCGGCGGCCAGACGCTGCTGTTCGGCTGACTCCTTCGCCGTGCGCTCTTCCTCGAGCTTCAGTTGTGCAACCCGTTCAGCTTCAGCCTTCTCGCGGGCCAGCCGCTCCTCCTCAGCCTTGAGCTTGAGGATACGGGCCTTTTCAGCCCTGTCGGCCGCCTCGCGGGCAGCCTGCTCTTGGGCCAGACGTTGCGCCTCAGCCTGTCGGCTGGCCTCGGCTTCAGCCTTGGCGACGGCAGCCGCCTGGCCGCTGGCCTCATACCGGCTGGCCAGGGTCAGCAACTCATCTTCAACGGTGTTTTTAAGGGGATTGTCGGGATATTCGCGGGTGAACTGCGCCATGTAGCGGGCCGCATCCTGGTTGTTGCCAGCCTTGTAGTGGGCCCGGGCCAACCAGAACAGCGTCATGTCCCGCAGCGGTGTCTCGGGATGCTTCTGCAACACCTCGCTGAGACGATTGACGGCTGTCGGGTAGTCCTTCTGCTGGTAGGCATTGAAACCAGCCAGGAAGGTCTGGGAATCCCCACTTTCCTGGGCTACTACCAGCGGTGCGGCAAACAGGACGACACAGGCCAGTCCAGCGACGATTGTCGCCAAGCGGCGACGGGTCTTAGGCATCTTCACGGGAGCACCCTTTCCCCAATTGATGGGGCAACGTTGATAACTGCCAAGAAACACTGACATAAAATGCGTATTTCATAGCACCTTTCGCAACCCCTTGTCAACCGCGGAAAGCTCGATTTCACGCCGCACCGTGCTCTGCCCGACCAACCTAGCGGCACTGATCAGCCTCTTTTCTTTTGGCGCGCGGCCGACTACAATGCAGCCCATGGATCTGCGCGACAGCATACGCTCCTTCCCGACCAGCCCCGGCGTCTACCTGATGTACGACGCCGACGACGCCATACTGTACATCGGCAAGGCCCGCAACCTGCGCCAACGGGTACGCAGCTACTTCGGCAACACCGATGGCCGGCCCCAGGTCCGCTTCCTGATGGCGCGGGTAACCGCCATCCGTTTTACGGTCACCGACACTGAAAAAGAGGCGCTGCTGCTGGAAAACAACCTGATCAAGCAGCATCAACCCCGCTACAACCTGAACCTCAAAGACGACAAGACCTTCTTTTCGCTGCGGATCGACCTGCGGGAACGTTTCCCCCGCTTTACGGTGGTGCGCAAGATCGTCCGGGACGGCGCCCGTTACTTCGGACCCTACGCCTCGGCCTCGGCGGCACGGGAGGTGCTGCGCCAGCTACAACGGATGTTCCCGCTGCGCCACTACCCGCTGACGACCTGCATGAACCGGGCCCGGCCCTGCCTCTACCACCAGATCGGCCAGTGCAGCGCCCCCTGCCTCCAGCTGATCAGCCCTGAGCAGTACGGCTCACTGGTGGATGGCGCGCTCCTGTTTCTGGAGGGCAAGAGCAAGGATCTGGTGACGGGCTTTAAGCAACGCATGAAAGAGGCGGCCACGTTGCAGCGCTATGAAGAGGCGGCCCGCTGGCGTGACCTGCTGCAGGCCATCGACACCACCCTGGAGCGTCAGAAGGTGGTCAGCCAGGGCGGCGACAGCGACATCCTCGGCCTGGCCCGCGATGGCGAACGGCTAGCCGTAGCCCTGCTGTTTATCCGGGGCGGCAGCCTGTCCGGCAGCAGCGTGCTGCACGGCAGCGGCGAACTTGGAGATGGTGATGCCCTGTCGGCCTTCATCCAACATTACTACGATGCTGAACGGAACATCCCGGACGAACTGCTGCTGCCCCAGCCGTTGGACGACCAGGGCGCACTTGAAGAATGGCTCTCGGAGTTGAAGGGCAAAAAGGTGCGGCTCGCGCACCCCCAGCGGGGCGAGAAGGTGGAGCTGGTGGCCCTGGCCGTCCGCAATGCCCAGGCGGCGCTGCAGGAGAAGCACGCCGCACAGCAGGGTATCGAACGGACCTTGCAGGAGTTACAGCACAAGCTGGGCCTGCCTGCCCTGCCGCGCCGTATCGAGTGCTACGACATCTCCACCCTGCAGGGCCGCCATTCAGTGGGCAGCGGGGTAGCATTTCTGGACGGCGCGCCGGACAAGGGCCGCTACCGGCGCTACCGGATCAAGGCCATTGCCGGCCAGGACGACTTCGCCATGCTGAAGGAGGTCTTTAGCCGGCGCTTCAGCCCGCAGCGGATCGAGCAATGGGGGCTGCCGGACCTGGTGGTGGTGGACGGCGGTGTCGGCCAACTGAACAGCACCCTGGCGATTGTCGACGAGCTGGGGCTGCGCGAGCAGCTGCCGGTGGTCTCTCTGGCCAAGAGTCGGGTCAAGGGGGACGGCAAGGATGTAACCGTGGAGCGCAGCGAGGAGCGGGTCTTCCTGCCGGGGCGCAGAAACCCCGTCAAACTGCGGCAGGACGGGACCCCGATCAGACTGTTGGCCGCCATCCGTGACGAGGCCCACCGCTTCGCCATCGACTACCACCGCAGCCTGCGTGAGCATGAGCTGCTCCGCTCCAGGCTACGGGACATTCCAGGGGTCGGGCCACGCCGCGAGCGCCAGCTGCTGACCCGCTTCGGTTCACTGGAGGGTATCCGCCAGGCGAGCCAAGACGAGTTGGCGGCTCTGCCGGGCATCGGCCCGCAGCTGGCCCACGAGATCAAGGCAGCGCTGCGGGCCGACGATCCGACACCGGCCTGAGCGGCACGGGGCATGCCCTGTGCCGCTCAGCAGAGCCAGTTACTTCTTCAGCAGCCGGTAGGGATCGGCCCTGGTCAGCCAGGGGCTGGCCGGATACTCGCTTGCCAGCCGGTCGTAGATGCCGATCAGGTTGGCGACGTCGCGGCTCTCAATGTAGCGCGACACGCCGTTCAGGTAGATCGCCTCCGGCGCCTGAGTACTGGCCGGATACTGGCCGATGATCTCCCCAAAACACTCGCAGGCTGCCTGACGATCGGGCAGGTTGAACTTTGCCGTACCGATGCCCAGCAGCAGCGAAGGGATCAACTCCTGGGGCGGATAGAAGCCGAGGGTGCGGTACTGCTCGACACCGTCGGCATCCAGCAACAGCAGGGTGGGGGTCCACTTGATCTTGTAGCGGGAACCCAGCTCAGGGTCACTGGCTGGCGTGCGGACCGGGATGACGGTTTCATTGACGAACGAGATGACTGCCGGATCGATGTACGCGACCGCGTCCATCTGTTTGCAACCGATTCAGTTGGGGTTGAAAAAATCGACAAAGGCCAGCTTGTTGTGCTGTCTGGCGAGAGACAGCCCCTCGTTAACATCGGTAATCCAGTTGATCTGAGACATGGCAGGCTCCTTTGGGGTGAATGCAACCGCGAAGGGACAATGCTACTCCTCGGGACAAACCGGGGCCGCATCAGGCGGCCGTCGGATAATCAGTATAGCCGGCCGGACCGGGGGTGTAGAAGGTGGTCTGGTCAGGTTCGGTCAACGGCCGGCCCAGCTTGAGCCGGGCCACCAGATCAGGATTGCTGATAAACGGCCGGCCAAAGGCGATCAGGTCGGCGGCGCCGCTCTGCAGATCGGCCTCGGCCCTGGCAATGTCATACCCGCCGGACAGGATCACCGCCTGGCCGCCCCGCTGACGAAAGGCCCGACACATCTCCTGCACCGTGACCGGATCAGGCTTGGGCGCCCCCATGGCGGAGTGATCCACCAGGTGCAGGTACAGTAGCCCCAGCCTGCCCAACTCACCGGCCAGGTCGATGTACTGCTCCGCACTACCGTCGTAACTGCCGCTCATATCGTTAAAGACACCGTAGGGCGAAAGTCGGATACCGACCCGGCCCGGTCCGATGGCCTCGGCCACCGCTACCGCAACTTCCAGCGCGAAGCGGTTGCGGCGCCCGGCATCACCCCCATAGCCGTCGTCACGAAGGTTGGAACCGGGATCGAGAAACTGGGTGATCAGATAGCCGTTGGCACCATGCACCTCCACCCCGTCACAGCCAGCCGTGATGCTGTTGCGGGCGGCCTGACGGTACTCGTCAACCGTCTTTGCAATATCGACGCTGGTCATCGCGCGGGGCAGATCATAGGGCTGCTCGCCCTGGCTGTCAGTCCAGACCGCACCGCTCAGCGCCACAGCCGAGGGAGCCACCAGCTCAGCCCCAGGCGGCAGGTTACGCCGATTGCCCACCCGCCCGCAGTGCATCAACTGCACAAACAGCTTGCCGTTGCCGGCATGGACCGCGTCGCTGACCTGTTTCCAGCCAACGGTCTGCTCAGCCGTGGCAATGCCGGGGATCCGGGCGTAGCCGAGGCCGTTCTGAGACGGCGAGACCCCTTCACTGATGATCAGACCGGCAGAGGCCCGTTGGCCGTAGTACTCCGCCATCAGGGCATTGGCAGTATTTCCGGGTGCCCGCGAACGGGTCATCGGTGCCATCACCACCCGGTTTTGCAGGGCATGATAACCAAGCTGGCACGGTTCAAACAGCTTCATGGCGACTCCTTCCATACTTAAAAGACTGCAACAGATTTGAGGAGCAAGTATACCAGACCAGGGTCGGATGTCCACGCACAGCCCGAAGCCGGCCGCGGTTACGCGGCCAGTCCCTGCAGATACGTCAGCAGGCCCGCAAAATCCTCCGGCGGCTCACTCGCAAACTCCAGATACTGGCCGCTGACCGGATGGACAAAACCCAGCACCCGGGCATGCAGGGCCTGGCGGCCCAGATGGGTGATCATCCCCTTCAGACGCGTATCCTTCAGGTTGTTGAACCGGCCGCCGTCCGGGTAGAGCGGGTCCCCCAACAGCGGCATGCCGGCCTCGCTCAGGTGGACCCGGATCTGGTGGGTGCGGCCGGTCTCCAGCCGCAGCTGGACCAGGCTGGCCGCCCCGAACCGCTCCAGCACCCGCCAGTTGGTGACGGCCGGCTTGCCGTGGCGGGCGGTGCCGGACAAGCGTAGCCGTTCAGTGGGGTGACGGCCGATGATACCGCTGATCTTGCCGGTTTCGGCTGCGGGCGAGCCATAGATCAAGGCCCAGTAGAGCCGCTTGATGCTGTGGGCGGCAAACTGTTCCGCCAGGCCGCGGTGGGCGATGTCATGCTTGGCCGCCACCAGCAGACCGGAGGTGCCCTTGTCGAGACGGTGCACGATGCCGGGCCGTAGTTCGCCCCCCACGCCGGACAGGTCGGTGCAGTGGGCCAACAGGGCATTGACCAAGGTGCCGGAATCGACCCCGGCACCGGGATGCACCGTCATACCGGCCGGCTTGTCGATCACGATCAGGTCATGATCCTCATAGACCACCGTCAAAGGTATCGCCTCGGCCAGCGGCGTGGTCGGCACCGGCGGCGGCACCGTCACCAGCACCTGCTGCCCGGCTTCCACCTTGAATGATGGACGGGGCTTGGCGCCTTGCACCAGCACCTGCCCCTCCGTGATCAGCCGCTGCAGCGACGACCGGCTCTGACCAGGCAATTGCGCTGCCAGAAAGGCATCCAGACGCTGCCCAGCTGCCTCAGCCGGCACAATCAGATTATGCTGTTGTTCCGTCGTCATACCTTGCGCTCCAAACAGCAGAGGCGCACCCCAGCGGGTACGCCTCTGTCATAAAATATAGTGTTGCCAACAAGCTACCAGATCGGCGATTCAATCTTACCGGCCCGCTTGATCAGGATATCCACCAGCGTCAGGTCAAAGATCTGTTCCGGGTTCAGTTCCGGCGCTACCCGCGAATAGAAGTGCTGACGCCCCTCCTCGATCTCCTCACTCAGGGTCTCGAAGATGTTGTCGTTCTTGATCCCCTTCTCCACCTTCTCCTGATTGTAGATCGCCACATCCGAGACGACAGCCCGCGCCAGACGTGCTGCCTGCTCTTTACTGGTGATGATGTTCATAGGCCGTCCTTTCGGAGGGAGTGCGCACGACAAAAAGTGAACGCACTGTAGCGTAGTTAGCGCATAAAGTAAACAGGTGTCGCTGCCTCAGCGCGACAGACGCCCCGGACCGGAGGAACGTAGCGGACGGGCCTCGTCGGCGTTAGCGGGCACCAGGGTCAACGACAACGGGCGTCCCGACCGCAGCACCTTGACCTGCACCGGCTTGCCGATCCGGGCCTCGGCCACCAGCCGCTGCAGATGGGAAGGATCCTTGACCGGGCTGCCCCCAAACTCCACCAGCAGATCCTCCGGCTGCAGGCCACCCCGCTCGGCCGGACCGCCGGGCGCCAGTTCGGTGATCAGCGTCCCTTCGCCATGCTCCTGCCCCAAACGGTTGGCCTCCTCCGCTGAAACCGGACGGATGCCGACCCCCAACCAGGCCCGGGTGACACTGCCCTTCTCCACCAACTGGGCGATGATCGGCTTGGCCATACTGGTGGGGATCGCGAAACCGATCCCCTGTCCGCTCGCCACAATGGCGGTGTTGATGCCGACCACCTCACCGTGGATATTCAGCAGGGGCCCGCCGGAGTTGCCAGGGTTAATCGAGGCGTCGGTCTGGATGAAATTCTCGATGGTTTCGATACCGACATTGGAACGGCCGGTGGCGGAGATCACCCCCACGGTCATGGAATGCTCCAGACCGAAGGGATTGCCGATGGCGATGGCCCACTGCCCCACCTCGATCCGGTCCGAATCACCCAGCACCGACACCGGCAGGTCACTGGCCTCGATCTTGATCACGGCGATGTCGGTCTTGGGATCGCCCCCCACCACCTTGGCCTGGTAGACCTTGTTGCTGGACAGCTTGACCTGGATACTCTCGGCATCGCGGATCACATGTTCATTGGTCACGATAAAGCCGTCGCGGCTGATGATAAAACCGGAACCGAGGCTGCGGTTCTGCCGCACCTGGGGACCACCGAAGAAATCATCAAAAAAGGATGGAAAATCCGGCATCGGCCGCACCAGCTTACGCCGCCCCAGGGTGGAGATGTTGACCACGCTGGGGGTGACCTGCCGTGAGACCGCCGTAAAGGCCCGTTGGGCCGCCAGTACATCGGCCGGCACCTGCTTGACCGGCGCTTCGGCCTCCCCCACCGGCCGCTTGGAAGAAAACAGCAGCGGTTCATCCGAGGAAGGTGACGAACAGCCGGCCAGCAGCAACAGCAGCGTACCGGCCAGCACCAGACGTGAAAGCGACAAGTAATGATGCATCATATTGACAACCCGTTCTGATAGTTGCTACATGGTAATCTCATACGAATAGAACAGGGTTAGACATAATCACTTTTCCGCCCACTGTCAACCGTTCTGCCCGTCATCACCGCCCGTTGCAGGAGGCCCCGCCCGTGAGCGACATCAAGGCACAGATCAAAGAATTCCGGATCGGCGAAAAAATCCGCAGCCAGCGTCAGCAACGGCGCCTGACCCTGCAGGAGCTTTCTGAGCTGACCGGCCTCTCCAAGCCGCTGCTTTCCCAGATCGAAAACGAACAGGTCATCCCGCCCCTGGCCACCCTGCTCAAGATCGCCCGTGGACTCAAGGTGGATATCCACTTCTTCTTCGAGGATGAAGGCAACCGTCAGAAACTGGTGGTGACCCATGGCGAACAGCTGCGGCCCGACCTGCAGCGCCAGGCGGTCAACGCCGAACACCGTCCCTATACCTATCATTCCCTGGCCCAGGGGATGCGCCACAAGCATATGGAGCCGTTCCTGGTGGAGGTGGACAACTCCCAGTGGGACGACAAGCTGTTCTTCCGCCACGAGGGTGAGGAGGAGTTCCTCTACGTGCTGGAGGGGGAGATCGACCTGCACTACGGCAGCGATATCTACCGGGTCAAGAGCGGCGACAGCGTCTACTACGACTCCAGCCAACCCCACGGCCTGGTCTCGGTGGGGGACCGCAAGGCCCGCATCGTGGCGGTGCTGTACTCGAAATAGATGCAGATCAACGACGGCCACTGAAGAGCTGTTCCACCAGGCGGCCGGCCCAATTACCAATGGCACGCCGGTTGGCGCTCGTAATATGCACGGGGTCAGGATAAATTCCTCCCGGTGGCATAGCCTCTCCCAATAACTTACGAAGGTAACGGTTGCAGATATTGATGGCGTCGAGCAAAGCATTGTGCGCCAGGGTACGGTTCTGATCCAACGCCTGTACCTGCTCTCGATACAACGCACCCTCAGGATCGGCAAACAACAGATCGGCCTCCATCTGACAGACCGCAGCACCATACTGTTCCGCACAGCGCAGTACATCGCGGATTAAGCGGCAGGCCACCGGCTCCCGTTCAACCAGCTCGAGCACCTGCCTGATCAGCTTCAATGGTTCCATAGCTTCTGCTCCTTCCGCTTATTGCGGCAACGCATCCGAGATGGCCCCTGCGATGTTTGCCAGCAGGATCAGTAGTGTCCCTTTAATGTACAGATATACTTCAGCCAGTTCGAGCCCCACTGCTGCCAGCTGGGCTATCCAGTTGGTCGACTCATTGATATGAGCCGTTCCATTATCCGGAACAATAGCATAAAGCGTCGAATGGTTTGCAAACACCGCTTTCATCAGGTACGGCTTGGTCAGCCCCGTGGTATCCAACGTATAGCTGCCGTCAGCTGTCGTGCTGGTGGATATCTCGCGGTTGTTACAATCCTTGAGAAATACCGTGCCCGTTGTCATACCACCTTTCGCTGCTTTCCCGAACACAGAGGTTTGCGGCGCTGAAGATAGCTCCTGCGTGCCGGAGCCGCACCCCGTAACCAGCAGCATCACTGCGACAATCGTTAACCGTCTCATCTCGCGGCTCCTTTCACTGTTTACTCCAGATGCGGGTATTCAGGTCGAGCTCCTCCACAATACCCACTACGAGGAAAATCCAACCCAGCGTCCGTTCCACCTGGGCCGGATCAGTAAAAGGATGCTTCACGTCTGGCTCGAAGGCGTTGTAAGGGAACCCACCGGCAGCGATATTAACCCAAGAACCGACGAATGACAGTTCAATACTGCCGAGGCTGTCTTTCAGGTCCAGTAATCGCTCCATCATGCGCGGGGTCAGCAGATAGCGTGCCTCCATCTGATCAGAGGAATACACCTTGAACTGTTGATTGAAGCGGGGATCTTCCAGCTTGACCAGATTACCGAACAGCCCAGAGAAGATACCGGCCTTGCCAGCTCTCACCAGGGTGCAGCCGTTGAAGTGCTTATTAAAGTCAGCGGCAAAGAACAGGCCCTTAAAGATATCACGCCAATGTTCCTCGGTCCGAGTGGTCGTGTGACCATCACTGTCGGTGTCTGTGGTGGTGGTCTCGTATTGTTCTTCAGCATGCACCAGTGAAAAGCGCAGCCTGGTCTTGCCATGGGTCCCCTCAAAGTAATCCTTGCCGCTGTAGCGATCCGGTCTGATGAACAGGTTGGCGCTATTGAACTCAAACTCACTGACGTAGCGGCTGCTGGCATACCAGAATCCAGGCAGGGCCGTACGCAACAATTCGGGGATTGCCTCCTGCTTAAACAGATGAGCCAGCTTAGCCTTACGGCGGCTGACGATCAGCGCCACGATCACAAACACACTAAAGCCTGCTATAAGCGCAAAGCCCCAATGCTGGCCGCCTATCAGCATCCCTGCCAGTACGACGATGGTTGCCCCGCCAAGCCAGAGCATGATCTTTTTGTTACCCTGCAGCACCTGCTGTCTTCTTTGTTCCAATGCTGATAACGTTTCGCCCAAGCCGTTTTGCAGGGCGTCGGCAACACACTCATGTACGGTCATGACCAGAGCCCCTTCACATTCACGTTTTGACGTTCGGCCTCACTGATCTCGAACCACAGCTTAGTGCGATAGCCCATCATCCGGGCCACGATGTTCAAGGGAAACATCTCGCAGCCGTTGTTGTAGTCGGTAACGGCAGCGTTGTAGGCCCGTCGCGCTGCGGCAATTTGTTCCTCGGTCTCGTTCAGGGCCCCCTGCAGCTGGATAAAATTCTCGCTGGCCCGTAGTTGTGGGTAGTTCTCTGAGAGGGCAAACACCGAGCGCAGGGTCGAGGTCAGCTGGTTGTCCATCTGCACCAGCTCGTCAGTGGTGGCAGTACCCCGCACAGCCTGGGAACGCAGGCTGGTCAGCTGCTGCAGCACCTGCTGCTCGTGCTGCATGTAGCGCTCCACCGTTGCGATCAGATTGGGGATCAGATCGAACCGTTTCTTGAGCTGGGTGTCGATGCCGCTGAAGGCGAACTGCACCCGGTTTTTGCGTCCGACCATGGTGTTGAACAGCACAATCCCGACCAACAGCACAAGGCCGGCACAGACGACAGTCATCAGGGTTATCGTATTCATAGCTCCTCCGTAGTGGTTTTGGAGAAACTGTAGCCTGAGCAGGCTTATGCCAGGGAAAGTGAAACATTGCGGAAAGGTTGCTGATGCTGGCAGGGCCAAACTGCAGGGGATTTTGCGCGGAAGGATGCAGCAGGACACCTGTTATACAAAAGGGGCGCCACTGCTGGCGCCCCTCGCGATGCTTCTTCTGGGTCAAACACTACTGTTTGTGAGCTTTACTGTCCCACAAGCCAACCATCGCAGCGGCAAGGCAACCCACCATAATCACCACGGAGCCCAATCCCATGGTTGTCTCGATCTTGACAACCTCTTGCTGCTGACCGCCGAGCGCATTAAACATGTTCATGCTGCTGTTCTGCATAGCCGCCACCGCCTCAAGTGTGTTCATACCGCCAAGCATGGCGACAACGGCAAGCAGCACGGCAACCGCAGCAGTCCCCGCCAACCAGCCGTGATCACCGCTGAACGGCTTCGCTTTACGGAGAATGGCCAAGGCCAGAACCGCCGGGACCGCAAGGTACAGAGCCTTGGGAATGCCTGTCAGATGGGTTAGACTCACACTCAGATTCCCGCCAACCGCCATAGGCAAAAACAAACCCAGGCATGCCACAACCGCTGCTACAATCGTAACCACTTTCTTGTCCATAGATTATCCTTTCTTCATCAGTCTTTTGGAGCGAGGTAGAGAACCCCGCAAGATAGCCCTCTGATCACTCCACAGAGGTACATTTCCGTAGTAGCTTTTAAGGGACTATAGACTGAGCAGACAGATGGGGAGCAAAACGAAACATTGCCGAAAGGTTGCCGTGGACAGGCGGGCTTAGGGGGAAAGGCAGAATCAGTTTTCCTGATCTTCGTCTGGGGTGGATGCAGCGCGGCATTCCCACCACAACCAGCCAACGGAGGCTAGTAATCCGACCGCAGCAATAGTCGGCACAATTGTGATCAGCCCGCTACGTCTGAAATTTTCGTAGGCCCGGGGCATAAAATCTGGAATATAGGCCGTTGCAAGCAGGAACATCATGACAACAAAGCAGCCGCCTCCAATAATAAACGAGGCGAGCATGTATTTCGATCTCTGGGGCATTGTATATCTCGCTTAGGGTTACATCTCTACTGCCTTCAACAACATTGTGGAAATATTTTCTTTCCCATTCCGACAACCGAATATGGGACGCTGAGGTTCGCATTGATCATCCATGGATTCAGGAGGAACACGGTGAATAAACGCCAACGCACATCACTCATTAAGCTCTGTTGGGATGTATCCAAAATTTGCATAGCGATTGCAGTAATTGGCAACATGGTAAAACCAGATGTGCCGCTGGCAAAAACCTTGGTATTGGTTGGTAGTGCCGTTGTGTTTGCCATTATCGGCCTGATTATGGGCAACCGGGAATAGTGCTTAAAGAGTGCGGAGTCTTTCGATAACAGATGCTGGAACCGATAATCCTTCGATCAGGCTGTCCCGTTGCCTCCGGGTAACATCAATGTCTTCCGGCTGATTCTTGCAGTTTTTAAAGGCTCGCTGATACAATTCAACCGAGCTCTCCAAATCATGTGTCAGCAGGCAGGCCTCGGCCAGTGTTGCCATATCCCAATAGTTAAGGTCATAGCGATTATCTGTTTTCTGCTGGATCAACTTCCGGCGCTGCTCAAGTATTCCCTTTATTTCTTTGGCTATCTGCTGAGACTCAAGCGGGTTATTAAGCCAAAGCGAGGTAGTTGCTGCATTGATACCCAAGTAAGTATTTTTGCTGTCTCGCCAGCCCCTGCGGTAGGTTTCATAACTTTTGCGCAGGTAGCCTTCATCCTGCCGCTGCTTCCAGATACGTTTATAAACACCAGCTAAAATGCCTGTAGTTTCAACGTCAATACGCTCTGATCTTGCCCTCAACCGAGCATCCTCTTTCTCAAGCAATTGCATGGCCTCGTCTAGCCGGTCTTCTCTGCTTAGTAGCAAACCCTGCAGTTGAAAAAAGCGATATCTTAAGGCACCTTTTTGCTTGTACGCAAAGGACTCCAATCCTTCAATGAGGCGAGCTGCAGAAGTATGGTCGCCCTGGGCAATAAAGATGTCGATCAGCAACAGTGGGAACGTGAAGTTTGTGGAGAATTTTTTAAAATAGTCCTGCCCGTGTGGGCCAAATATGACTTTAAGCTTCTCTGGATTCAGCCTGCTACTGTCTAAGGTCCATGCTAAATCCGGCAGCAGATTGCCACCAGCTCGATCAATCCTGGCTTGTCCTTTGTAGATGGTATTTTGCCTCGGTCCTAGCGGGAACTCACAAAAATACCAGACCAGTATGAATTCGAGAAAAACAAGGGCGCAGTCTGCTTCGTCCGCTTTAATTTTGCGCAAGCTGTGACGAACTTCATTACCAAGCAGCCTCAACCCCTTTGCCCAGTAATAACGGTTCTGTTGAAGCAGGTTGTACTCGTAAAGCGCACTTTCCATTTCCACTAGTTTTGATTCTGCGATGCCCGTCTTGCTATTCATCTCAAAAAATTTAACATGGGCCTCTTTTAAAATTGCCTCAAGTATACGGGCGCAGTAAAAGACCACTGCTTCTGTAGCACCTACCCCGTAGACTTTGTCCAAATTACGCAGGTCATTTTCTAGCTTCTCCTTATTCACATCAGATATCAAAACGTCCTGGCGCAGGTTGCCGACAAAGGTATTCATGCGATCCGCTCCAATTCGGCATGCTCCATCAATGCCAACCAATCCTCTGACTCGATCAGCATCACGTCTTGAATTTGTTCGAGGTGCTTTCTAAATGCCTCAGGTGTATCCGCCACCGGCTGCTCAATGATGCTTGAAAGGTGCTGTGCCATTGCCCGACTGCGGGCTGCAATCCGAGATTGTTCCAGCAGTGCACGGTAGCCCCCTACGGCTGCGCCGGCTGCCGGGAGCGTTATGGCAACAATAGACAAAAGTTCTTCCAGCACGAGCAGCAGGCCTTCAGGATGATGTCCTGTTGTTGCACCATACGTTGCAATAACCAGGTGCACAATTGACACCACAATTGCCAGTATGAAGCACATCTTCATCCAGCGCATAAGCTGAGTACTCTTGACTGATACTTTAGCTGCATTCTGCGTGTGGTAAGCAATCTGTCCCTGTAGCCAGCCTGTATTGATAAAAGCACAATACTGTTGCAAAGAATCTGATTCGGGCCGCTTTAAGCCAGGAATACTGGAGATGATTTGGCGAAACGCATAATCAACCCAGCTTTGGTTCTGGTGATAGCTGATCTTCTGGCCGCTACCAGATACAGGGGATTCACCACAGGCCACAAAATAAAAGGCTGTACGTAAACGCTCAGCCAATGCACGATTTTCCAACCAGCCAGGGTGCACCCGAGCATGCTCGGCACGGTGGATCATGATGAACAGGGAGATAAGCAGGCATAGTTCAGCAATGTAACCAGGTATGGATAAAAACGGATGTTTTGCAAAAACAACGGCAAACGCCATAAAGGCAACCGACAGCGTGGAGAAAAGATAGCCAAGTCGGCCAACCCGCTTGTAACGACCCTGGTAATATTCAGCAATCTTTGATGCCCTACAATAGGCTGGTATCAGCTGTGTTCTGACCTGCTCCTTTAAATGCCCCGGTAGCGATTCCGACTGAGCTGATCCAAAAATCTCCTGATAGGTGCTGGCACAGCAGGCCTCCAGCTCTGCATCATTGATTGGAAAGGAATTAAATGCATCCAACTCAGAAATGAATTTCACCTGTAACGTGCCTCCGTTTAGTAGCTCAACTTTACCGGGTTGCGATGTAAAAACAATAAACACCGGCTTATTCTGATTCAGCGCCAGGGCCACGATATCTGCAGTGCCACCTATACCACGGGAAGGCAAGCCATCCCACAGGGCAATCAAGATATCGCAGCGGGCTACGGTTTCTTCACCTACACGCAGGTATGCATTCTGACGGTAGCTCGGATCGTCAAGAGGTGCTCCACACTCTGTTACCGTTACATGGTGGGATTGCGAAAGGAGCTCTCTAAACTCACACTTTGATTCAGGGCTTATAAAATCTTTCTCATACTCTTCAACCGGCATGGGGAGCAGAGCTTCCAACATACCACCATGTTTGAGTACTACATTCGCCACCAAGCGGTCTGCGCCTTCTGCTAAGGGAGAGATGGTGGAGAACATAATGGGGGTGTTTGTGGTCGTGGTTAGGGTTTGTAGGGCCTCCGGCGTAAAGGCTTTAAGATAACCGGTGATGAGGAAGTTGCGCAGACAGGTGCTGAGCAACGGAATGTCATGCAATGTCCGGTGACCGGTGATACCGATACGGAGACGGTAGCGTGTTCGTTGGAACTGGTTGCTCATATGCTGTGGGCTCCTTTCTTTCAAGCGCCACAGCACTTTTTGTATTTCTTATTACTTCCGCACGGGCATGAATCGTTGCGGCCAATCTTTTCTACACGATTCAATTGCTTATATTGAATAAAAGGATCTACTGTATTTCTAACAACATATGAATAATTATTTGACATTAAATCTATATCAGGATGATTCTCTGATAATATTTTTTTTGCAGAGCTTAACGCATCAAACATTGCATCTTTTGCGCTATCTGAAAGACCAAGATCCATTTCAACAAATGATAAATTATTACAATAAATTGATTCTCCAATTTTATCATTTATACTTCGTGCAATATCTATAGCTTTATTGTTCATAACTTTAGCGGTTACTAAATTACCTAAGTCGTGTTCTATTAACGCAAGGATAGCTAAAAGATTCGCTAATTTATATTTGTTAATAGTATCGTTTCTTTCTAAGATTTCGATTGCGTTGAGTATGCTTGCCTTAGCAGACTCAATATTGCCTAGAGACCTATCTGACAAAGCTATTTCGCTATATGCATCAGATATAGCAGGATGATTTTCTGGCAAACTATCTAAAAATATAAATAGCGACTTTTCTGAATAGCTTTTTGATTCAACATAAAGGCCAAGCTTTCTCGCAATAGATGCCAATATCAGACAGTTTTTGGCGATATCCAGATGTCCTGCAGGCAAAAGTTTTTCTCTTATGGTCATGGATTTTTTTGACAAAATATATGATTCAAGAATGTTACCAGACTTAAATTCAGCAGTTGACAAATTACTAACCAACAACGCATACATAAGGTCTTCGCGCTTATTTTGTTTCAAATAAAAAGTAGCAACATTTTTTTTGATATTTAATGCCTCATCTGTATTACCAATCTTTTCATAAATGTTAGCTATATTATTTTCAAGTACAATATCATTCATGTTATATTTTATAGCTAGTTTTGCAAATTCAATCGCCTCTGTTAGATTGCCGATATTTTCTTCAATAATTGACAATTTACTGTATGTTGAAGATATATTTTTATCGTTTCCTTTTTTTAAATCATTAACTAGCATACTACTGCATAAAAGTTTTGCGTCACTATACAACGCAGTATTTATTGCCAAGCATACAATACTATCAATCATGGACTGAACGTACTCTATTTCTAATTTTGCATATCTGATAGCTAATGATATTAATGGTTTTATTTCGTTATGAATATTCTTATCGAAGTAATTTTTAGCTATATATTCTGTTTTGCTATACATATAGACAAAAAACTTTTCTGCTAAATTAACATTATCACTATCGGCAACAAAGTCGCCCAAGTAAGTGTGAATAAGTCTATGCATTCGAACGATAAGTGGCTTATTGTCGTAGGCTACGATACCTGTAATTTGAATAAGTCTTAAGCTGATTAGTCGCCGTAGAAGTGTACTCCATGGATCTGGATACCCAGGTTCAGCATCTTTACCATACTCAGGGAATGCCTGAGCAAGCAGTTCCCGTAACCATGGGACTACAATTTGATCTGTCGGGAAGAATGCCGCATAATTCAAAACTAATTTTTCAGCTTCATTCAAACGCTCCAATGTCTGTTGTAGCGTAGCATTCAGCCGCTTTTCCCCATGTCTCACAACCACTTCTACTGTATCAGAAGCTGAATCCAGACCTTCAAGTCCCTCCTTCTCCAATCTTGCAAGAAAAGCTGCACATGAAATATCACTGGAAAAATGCCCCAAGTACACTGCTACCGACTCTACGGCCAAAGTAAAATTCCCGAGAAATCGAACAATTTCCAAAGCAGCATCACGCTCGGTATCGTTGGCGAATTTTCCATTTGGCTGATGGGACTCGATCAGTGCCAAGGCATCTTTTTCACTTATCTCGTCAATTGCTAAAAAGGCCCTGTCTCTGCTGTTACCTGCCAGTTCTTGTTCCCCAAGGCGCGAAGTTACAACTATGTGCAGCCAATCGTCTGAAGGAAGATGCTTTGTTTGCGAAACATCAAGCAAATTTGCTTTGTCAACGTTGTCCAAAATTATAAGTGAGTGTTGTGAATTCCCAGACTTTGCCAAGGTATGCAGCTTAGCCTTAACTCTCTCAAATTGAAGCACCGGGCTACGCTTTTCGTCATCTGAAAAAGTTATCTCTAGCGGAGAGGCTAATTCTGTAATTACAGCACGAAGGTCTTCTTTCCCTTCACACGGCACCTGCCACCTGCCCCCTCCATATAGCTCTGCGTAGGAATGGGCGTATTCTATGGCAAGCGCTGTTTTTCCCAGCCCACCAACCCCATGAATAACCGTCAGAACTCCTGCCCGCCCATATGTTACGTTCTCACGTAGGCGACGCAGTTCATCTCTGCGTCCCATGAAGTGCGGATTGTGTGAATCAACGTTACCAATGGCTTGTCGTGCCCGCTCCCCACGAAGAATACGCTCTTTAATTTGCTCATTGAGCTTAGTCATCCGTTCCTGAACATCGGCATTACGCAAAGCTTCTATTCCCATTGTAGACCACGGGCGAAAATCAAACTGCTGTCGACGACGCAGTTCCGTAACCCATGCCTTGCAGTTCTGTTCAAATAATTTGTCATTCCAACCAGGAACCTCAACAAAGTACAGCGGGGCAATTCCTTCAAAACCACAGAATCGCCCGATTTCATGTTTGGAGTATTCGTTAAACTCCCATTCGCAGTATTCGCTTTCGAGATATGATGGGGAAAGACAAGCTAGAAACAGATGAGACCTTTTCAGACCATCCAGAATTCGGTGACGCCAGTCATCCATGCCTCTAATTTCTTCGACATCAAAAAATATTCTGAGCTCTCGACCAGAAAACGCTTTGAAGTCAGTCTTAATTCTTTCAACAAGCTGACTGATCTGGTTGCTAGAGTTGTCTCGTCGCGAATATGATATGAAAATGTCGTCGTTCAAGCCGTCCACCTCTAATCAGTTTTTAACTAAACCAAAACCAAGCATAACTAAAAGTGCAACTCCTGAAAAATAAATTGGATTTTCTATTATGAATTTAAAAACAGATGTGTTTTTTGTTCTTTTTTCAATTATTTGGCGTATCCCGTTACCTCGTGTAATTACTGCTAAAAGCATTACTGCAAATGATATCCAAGCGTAATACTGTTGTTTTGAAAAAGTACTTACATAATTCTCGCCATTTAGGCTCATGCATGAAACAAATGACGCATATGCAAATAAGCCGATTACATGATTGATGTCATTAGAATATTTAGCGAATTCATTATTATCATTCTGTATTGGCTTTGACATTTTTTTTGACATCATATCTCCTGATTTAACTTATTAAATTCTGACACATGTCTACCTCTCTCCAGCCTCACCCCATACCGGCTGCTGCCGCACTCTTTAATGGTCTGAAGCCAGATTAAACGGTTCACATACCATCACTTCGATCTGTCCAAAACGCCTCATAAACGATGGCTTTGCCGAAGGAACCACCAGATAGTTCCTGCCCTGCGGATAGTACGTGCGGAAAAGCTGCAACGCCGTGGGATCAAAAGAGGTCTGATCCCATTTGCATTCAATGGCATCCACCTCGTCCCGACGACGCTCGATGATGAAATCCACCTCACGCCCGGCTTTGTCCCGCCAGTAGCGCACGGTTGTTTCGGGGAAATATGCCTGGAGCTGTTCCAGAACCAGGTGTTCCCAAAGATGTCCCAGGTCATCATGACGGAGCGGGTCCCACCCCCTGACATAACTGACAAAGCCGGTGTCAAAGGCATATGCCTTGGGCATCTTGATGATTTCATTCTGGCCGTTGCCAAAAAACGGACGCACCAGGGTCATGGCATTGGTTATCTCAAGGGCTTGCAGGTGGCTTTCTACGGTGGGACGACTGATGCCAAGTGCGCTGGCGGTTCTGGTCACTTCCAACTGGCCGCCGCTCTGGCGGATCAGGTACTCGAAAAGTGCATTGAAGCGGTTCATGTCCCGGAAGCCGAACAGTCGCTGAATATCGCGGGCAAAAAAGGAGTCAAGCCATTCACGATAGATCCCCGGGGCTTTGGAGGTTGCCAGCAGCGCTGGCGGCAGCCCCCCGTGGAACAGACGCCGGGGAAGTTCAACACCAAATGCGGAAAGTTCTTCCAGCAGGACAGGCACAAGATGGATGGTGCGCTTGCGACCGGTCAAGGTATCGCGAAACTTTGAACTGGCTGCCAGGGTGGACGATCCGGTGGCAAGGATGCGGATATGGGGAAAGAGATCCGCGCCGATCTTAAGCAGCCGGGTTGGGTCCTGTAGTTGATGTATCTCATCAAACACCACTACCGGCTTTGTACAGGAACTGAAAAACAGGTGCGGATCACGCACCATCTCTTCAACACTGGGCAGGTCGCAGTTGATATACAGCATGCGTTCTTGCCCAAGTTTTTCAGCCAGGGTGGTCTTGCCACAGCGACGAACACCGCACAGCCAAACTATAGGGGTTTCGCCCCACGCCTTTTCAATCCGTTCTATCCAGAATGGCCGTTCTATCATGACGTCCGCCTGCGGGCAAAATAATATGCCACCAAACTATACTTTTGGTAAGCCTATTTGTAAAGCATGATTGCTCTTACATCTGTATCTTGCCCTTATCAACCCTTACTCCATACCGGCTGCTGCCGTACTGCTTGACGGTTGACACCTTATAGATCGGTAACAGAGTGGGGTCATTCAGGTCATCTCGAATGGCAGCGTTGATTTTGCTGATCTGCTGCCGCAACAGGTCGGTCTGCAGGTTTCTATCCCACTTTTCCAGCAACTCATCCGCCTTTAAGGGGTCATTGCCATAGATGGCCTGGTAATCCTTTGCCATCTGTTCGATGGCCTCACTGCTGGTCAATTCCACTAGTGGGACAAAGCAGGCAGTGCATTCATGGCAGTAGTCGCGGGAACTGAACCGGCATGGCTGACGCTTGAGGTTGAGGAAGGTGGTATAAAGCATCAACTGGATCGGCGAGAGGTCAATCAGCGTGTCGCTAATATAGAGAGTACGCTCTGCCAGGTTTACCCGTACAGGCCGCTGTGTGGCAGCCATATCGATCTCTTTCTGCCCTTCAGCAACGATCTCGCGAATTGTGGCCGCCTGGGAAGGCACTTTGTCCCGCAGGTAGATCATTGGCAACTGCACCAGTGAGACATTGGCATCGGCAGTGTTGATGATGACTTCCCCCGTACGGCTTTTTACGGTTAATTGATGCGGTTGCTTGGGCGGGTAGAAGAACTGCTCCACCTTCTCAAATTCAGGTGCCACCATGACGTGATAAAGCCTGTCCCATTGGCGGGCAAAGAGTTGGAAGGCAATCCCCATGTAATGCGTCATGGTCTTTCTGCCGCCGGAAAGTGAGCAATGCAGCCTTACTGATGGCTCTGCTGCCTTTGTTCTCAGAAAGGCAGCGATCTGGTCGCCGGCCTGTTCGTTGTCGGCGACCGTGCGGATATCACTCAGCTCGTTTCCGTCCTGATCAGTGATGACCAGAAAATTGGCATCGCTCAACGATAGCCGTGGGATGCCGTACTCTGTGCACAGTTGCTGCAGCACTCCATCCTTACCAAGCTTCTGCATGATAAGCTGCTTGCCTTGGCTATGGGTAATGATATGCAGTTCATCCGCATGAATCGGCGGATTTTGCATGGCCAGGGCATAGATAGTTTCTGTAATGATCTGGGGCGTGGCACCAGCAACAAAGATCAGTACTTCACGGAATTGTTTAGGGGAAGGCATAAAGACTCCGGTGATGTAGTCGACTATCTATACCGTATCAACGCTGTTCAATCAACAGGTTGGCTGTCTGGCTGGGGAGTTTCACCAAGCTGTATGATCTCTGGCTCGGTTTGGTCTGGGCTCGCATAGCTGCCACTGTTTATAGCATCACCAACCTGTTCAAGAAGGCTCTTCGTCGAAATGAGTGGGTAGCCGTGGTATAGTCGGTCATCTCATTTTGGAGGTGCCCGTCACATGCAACCCGAACAGCTCTTTGGTATGGCCCTTGGCATCGTCTCTCCCTGGGAAGTA
>NZ_JAVEPN010000031.1:0-5320 GCF_034008105.1 Trichlorobacter sp. | reverse complement strand
CGGTATTGATAACACTCCTACTTTAGCGGTCGCGAGTGGCAATATATTTACAAATCCAATTGGTAAAGAACTTTCAATTGGTACTAAAGCTGCAGTTGCCGCCGGAACTCTGACTTATGAGTACGGAGCGAACTTCTATTGGGCCGGCGGTGGACTAGGTGGATCAATTGTCAAAGCAACTGATCTAGTTGAAGTAACCGGAAAAACTAATCCAACAGTCACCGCACCTGACTTATTTGGAAGTATGGCTTACAAATTATCACAACAAACTGGAGCGACAGTGGATTTTGGATTAATCAGTCATATTATGCCGGCCGAAAATTCTAGTAATTCTTTCATTGATGAATTTTATAATTCAATCAACACGCTATCCTCTAGTCATTCGGGCGCTGATTTATATTTCCCGTTTATAGCAAAAATTGATGGTGTCTTGCCGATAATCTTAAATAGTTTAAAAGTTACTGAAGATTCAACAGTCTTCATGCTGGCGAAAATAGATACATCAGACTATCAATATTCACCACAAAGTCTAGTTATTAATGTTGATAATTTTGACTTTTAATTAAAAAAAATTAGAGAAAGTAGGCGGAATTATGGGTAAAAAAAAGAGTAATAATACAGCCGGAATAATCATCGGATCGATCATTGTAATTGGAGCAGTTGCTGCGATTGTTAATCTTGCAACTCCGAAAATTGATGATCCGGAGTTCCCGGTGATTAAAATTGAAGAAAATACTCTCCATAATTTCGCCGAAAATTCAAAAATCCTATTAACAGTCGATTCCATGGCCAATGAAAGTTTCATTTTTTGGAATGTCGAATCCGCGCTTGATCCAACAATTTTTTCGTTTAGAAAAATCAGCACAACTAGTTATGAAATAGAGAATTTACAACCATTTATAAATACTGTCGAAGTAGTGGTTAAAAATTACAATGAAAGCAGATATTATTCAATCATTTTTGAATATGCACTCGAAATAGAATCAATTAACTTTGATATCACAAATTTTGATTTATAAGGGAGAATTATTATGTTAAAAATTAATAAAATTGCAATCTTGGCCGCCACTCTATTTAGTGGCCTTTTTGGTGGTCAAAACATCGCGCCTGTGAGCGCTGAAGAAGCAGATGTAGATAATCCTTTCATATCCAACTTTTTAAGAATAGGAGCGGATGAAACCGCACAGGGGTGGATTTTACAAAACAGCTGGGCAAATTTAGATTCGCGATATAGCGATATAATTGCTGATACATTAGGAACTGCGACAGTATCAAATAAAGCTCCAATAATATTTTTTAATTTAAATAGCGCATCTGGTATCGTTAAAATCAACCGTGTTTACTTTGAAATCCGCGATGTAACTACCGGGCAAAATATTCAATATATCGATTTTGATTCAACATATACAAATTTTGAAAATGGAGTTGATGATGTCGTCTTAAAAACTGATTCTAGTTTAGGAGTAGATGATCGCCATGTGATTAATTACCGCGAAAATATCGGATTAAGAATTAATCCTGTGATTACAACGCACGATATTGATTTCAATATATCAAATGAAACTTTTATTGAAAACGCTATTTCTGAAGAACAATTTGGACCAGGCGTTATCCTTAGTACGCCAAGCGACATTTATCAAGTTGGATTCCCAAGTCTAGGTAAAGTATCTTACATCAATAACTTATATCAATTTATTGGGCAAATTGATCGCGATGCTAATCAGATGCTAAATTCGACTATATACCAATACGGACAAAGTAAAATTAATGACGGATTTACTTCCTATACATCGATGCAAAGTAACATTTGGGGTAATGCCTCATATACTCATTACATTATTTTACCTCTATGTTCCACAACCAATATTGCGATAACTTATTTAGCAGTTGAGGGTGAAACCGCTGATGGCACTATAATTCAACCAACAATCGATTTTGAAACCGATACTGGTGGCACTTATTTTGAAATTAGTAAACTTGATGGAGAATGGTTGACGTCAAATGCGGTTTATTTCCCGGGAAACAGCGCCTATAACTTAATAAGCGCGACATTAACTTCCTACACAGTCAACAATGACTATGAACCAGTAATAATCGCTTGTGGTGATTTAATAGGAGCTGATAACTTACTATTAACTTATGATCGTCTTAAATATTCATCGCCTTTAGTGTTAAATGAAACAAAGCTAATAGGCTATGTGTTTAATGGCGATAACAACGCTATGGTTATTGACATCCCATTAGCAGTTAGTGCGGCCTCAATTAAGATTTATTTTGAGGAGCTTGAATCTAATGTTAATGTCGATGATCCTTTCTTCATCAATTTAAAAGATGAGTATGGAAATCTAGGCATTGCCGGTGCGCTTCCAGAAGATGAAATTCCCGTAACTGAATCGTGGTGGGATAAGTTAATGAGTGGCTTCAATAAATTTTTTGGTGTTGATAATCCAGTTGATGCCTTGATTAAAAGTGGTCAATTAGTCCTTATTCTTATCGTTGGTGTATTTTTAATCTATGCCATTATCAAAATTATTCCACTAATTAAATTCAAGAAAAAGAAATAGAGGTGTCCCGTGAATTTTAAACTAAAGACATCTCATATCGTTGGCAAATTAGTAATTACATCGATTGTTTTAATTATTATTTTTTACTTAACAAATACACTTAGTTTAATTGCAAATCGTAGTTTAGCACCTATTAATTCAACATCCTGGATTTCTATAGATAATGAAATTAGATTTCATGAAAAAGATACCGGCATTATTGAATTAAATGATACCGAGTATCTTTTTAATTTCACGCAAAATAATGGTTATATATTCGCCACAATTGATGAAGAATTAACATTTGAATTTACTTTATTGAACGATGAACAGCTTTATTGCGTTAATTTAAATGAAATGTTTTATAACGAGGCCTACTTATGAAGAGATTAAGGGGAATTAATTATCGGCATTACATTTTTGTAGGATTGTTATTAATAATTATTATTCCATCTTTTTGGTGGGCTAGTGGTAGCTATCAAAGATTAGGTCAATCATTACTTTATTTATTGCGATCATTCATTGGCTTATTTGATTTTAGCAAGAATAGTACAGTGATTAATCCGCCTAATTTATCGATAGATATTCACGATTTAAGATTGCCGGCCGATTTTCAATCAGCAATTTACGATTTTAAAGTATTGTCTGCTGCCTTATTTAATGAAGATTTTGCGTTTTTATATTTAATAAAGTTAACAACAGTATTACTAAATTTGACGCGCTTTTTAATTTGGATTCCTTTAATTTTTATCGTAATCATTCTAGTTAATCAATTAATCATGCGTGATGAGCCAAAAGATAAATTTAAAGAATCAAAAAATTTAATTAAATATAAAAAAATTGAATCGCGATATATTTATCCAATTAAAAATTGGTTAAATAGTGTAGTCAATTTTTGGAAAGATTATCCAATTTATAAAATAATCCTTGCTTTTGTAATTTTAATCATTTATCGGGCCATGGCCATGGGTATTGATTTTGTTGCCTGGTATTTTAATTTTGTAAAAACTTTTGATTTTACTTCGCTATGGTCAATTTTAATGTCAATAATTGTCGACATTGTTGTTGTCCTTATGCTTTATAAAAAATTACCATTAATAATTATCGGTATTTACTTAATTTTTTATCTACGCAGAAAGGCTGCTGAAAATCGGCTTAAAGAAATGCAACAGATTAATGAGGATGCAGTTAATGAATTAGCAGTCGCAACATTAATCACAGGCACTGTTGGATCCGGTAAAACAATGATGATGACCTCGATGGCGATCGATGGTGAGAAGTTAATGCGTGATAAAGCTTTTGAAGTGATTCAAAAACATATGCACTTATTTCCAAATTTCCCCTGGTATAAATTTGAAAAATGGATAATATGTAGCATTGAAAATAAATCAATCATTAACCGTGCTCAAATGAAAGTGCAAATTAAAGAGCGCTTTGAATCGTTTTTGGCTAATGAAAATTCACCAACTAGCAATTTGTGGGATTATGACTTTAAAAAGTATTCGTTATCTTTTTTTAATGGAATTAGAATGATATATCTGGATGAGGCTTTGATCAACTATGGACAAGCTTATTTCCTCTACTACGCTCCAAAAGCACTAGCGTTTTCAAATTATGCTACTAGATTTCAATTTGAACGCAATGGGCACTTCCCATTATATGATTATGATTATATTAGTTTTGATAAACATGACAATCCAGCAGCTAATTTTTCTTCAATTGGAAACTTTGATTCACGAAGAATCTTAACTAAAATGAATCAGTTTGATTCAACAAAGTGGTATCAGATGGATGGTCAAATCGAAGCTTACACCGAAATAGATAAAGAACGTGGTAACAAAGATGATTATGCCGGAATGGAAAGAACATCTGATGATGCAAATCAACGCAATGACGGTTTCAATCGGTCAATTAAAATCACACGTCATGAATTTACCATCGATGGTTATCCATTCACTAAATTACTATTCGATTCACAACGCGAATATAGCGTTAATGCTGATTTGCGCGAAACGTGCGAAGATCGTATCCGGATTAAGAAAAAGACAGACATAAAAGTTATCTTGCCGTTATTTTGGATTGATTATTTGCTTTGCGAACCTCTAATCAAAGCTTTTGATAAATATTACTTTAAATTTAGAAGTAAAAGAACAGACAGAACACTTTATAACTACTTGCTTGAAAAATTAATTAAGCCTTTTTATGACCATTTTACAAAAAATGTAAACTTATTCGGTTATCAATCGGTTAATTATCGTCATGAAATAGGTGCGACAGCTGATGAATCCGGCGAAAAATTTGATAAGATTTACTATTTTATCTTTCAAAAAATGTACGCTGATCGTTATCGTACTGATTGCTATTCAACCTTTTTTGATGACCAACGGCTAAAAGCAAAAAGCGGATTCTATCAAGCCAAGACTTATTCATCCACGATGGCTAGTGTAGAAGAATTGACAAACCAGGATTCATATTGGATTGAGGAATTGAAAAAATATACAGAAGATAATAACGTCAAATCTAAAATTGAATATAAGGAGGATGAATAATGCATTTGATATTTAATATTTTTACAGACATCTCGCTTGAAGAACTTGTAGAACTTACTGTAAGAGGATTCTTAATCTTTATAATTATTTTGCTATTCGTGTCAGCAATCGGAATTACTTTTCGCATAATTAAAATCTCAAAAGATGCTAAAAAATTGCGGCAAAAACGCGAAGAAAAAAATAAAAAGAAAAATAAATAAGACAATAAATTGGGTATAAAAATTTGCT
>NZ_JAVEPN010000009.1:0-124771 GCF_034008105.1 Trichlorobacter sp. | reverse complement strand
ATCAGCATCTCCTTTCATGCTCCTCTCTCTGGACTAATTCCAGAGAGCATGGAGGAAGTGCTGGGGTGGGTCAATTTTGGATGCCGATTACCCCCGAAAGTGGGTCAATATTGCACGCCGATTCACAAACAGTAGCTTGTTTTCATTTTGTGCCTGCTTTATCATAATTTCATTCGTGGTCTCTGACATTTCATCTCCCGGGATATTGTCATACCTTTTGGCCTTGCTTTGAGTTACAAAAAACTTTTGTTCCCATGGTTGTTCCCACGGCAAAAGAAAAGGGTTAGGCAATCTGCCTAACCCTTTGATTTTATGGAGCGGGAAACGGGATTCGAACCCGCGACCTTCAGCTTGGGAAGCTGACACTCTACCACTGAGTTATTCCCGCGTTTAGGAGTTCCTCTTATAACGAATGGGGCCTTGGCTTGTCAACCTCCGTTTAGGCGCACTCGGAGTAGCCGCAGCAGTGGCAGACCATGCAACCGCCTTCATGTTCCACAGCGCCGCCGCATTCGGGGCAAGCACCGCGCTCTTGGAGAGTGGTTTCGGCATTCAGATCGTAGCCGTTGGCAATCATGTGAGCCTGGATCGCCTTGGCCACGGCGTCGGCGCAGGAGAGGATCCGGTTGTCGCCAAAGCCGGTGGGGCAGTGGCAGGAGATACCCAATAGTTGCTTGATTACCTGACGGGCTTGCACGCCGCTGCGCCAAGCCAGGGATACCATCCGGCCGATGGCCTCGGACTGTGAGGCGGCGCAGCCGCCGGCCTTGCCCATGGTGGTGAACAGTTCGAACAGGCCATTTTTGTCTTCGTTGACGGTGATGTAGAGCGGGCCGCAGCCGGTCTGCATCTGGTAGGTCCAGCCTTTGAGTGCTTTGGGGCGCTCACGCTTGACGGCATGCTTTTCGTCCTCCACCGGCACCGAGGCAACGGCCGCTTTTTCCTCTTTCTTGGCAGTGGAGAGCACCTGCTCGTCACGGGAGCCGTCGCGGTAGATGGTGACACCTTTGCAGCCGGTCTTGTAGGCCAGCATATAGACCTGCTCAACCTCTTCAATGGTGGCCGTGTTGGGGAAGTTGACGGTCTTGGAGACGGCGTTATCGGTGTGGTACTGGAAGGCGGCCTGCATCTGGATATGGTCTTCCGGGCTGATATCGTGGGCAGTGATAAAGGCCCGCTGCACATCGGCCGGGATTTCATCGATCCCTTGTACCGAACCATGATTTTCAGAGATGCTGCGCAGCACCTCTTCAGACCAGAAGCCGCGTTCTTTGGCGATCTTCTCAAATAGCGGGTTGGTCTCGTACATGATGGTGTCCAGCTGGCGACGCTGGAAGCAGACGGCGAACAGCGGTTCGACGCCGGAGGAAGCGCCGGCGATGATCGAGATGGTGCCGGTGGGGGCGATGGTGGTGACGGTGGCGTTGCGCTGGGGCAGGGCGCCTTTTTTGTCGAAGATGGAGCCCTTGAAGTTGGGGAAGGCGCCCCGTTGCTGCCCCAGTTCGCGGGAAGCAGCGTGGCCTTCCTCGTTGATGAATTGCATCAGCTTGGTGCCCAGCTTGACGGCCTCATCAGAGTTGTAGGGGATGCCCAGCATGATCAGCATGTCGGCCCAGCCCATGACCCCCAGGCCGATCTTGCGGTTGGCGTGGGTCATGTCGTGGATCTGCTGCAGTGGGTATTTGTTGGCCTCGATCACGTTGTCCAGGAAGTGGACTGCGCTGTGGATTACCTCTTTCAGGCGTGCCCAGTCAATGGCGCCGTCCTTGATGAAGCGACCCAGGTTGATGGAGCCCAGGTTGCAGGATTCGTAGGGCAGCAATGGCTGCTCGCCGCAGGGGTTGGTGGATTCGATCTCGCCCACGTGGGGGGTGGGGTTGTCGCGGTTCAGGCGGTCAAGGAAGATGATGCCGGGCTCGCCGTTTTCCCATGCCTGGTTGACGATCCGCTGATAGACCTTGCGGGCGTTCATGGTGCCGCATTTTTTCTTGTCGCGGGGGTTGTACAGGTCGTATTCTTCATCACGCTCCACGGCCTGCATGAATTTTTCGGTCAGGCCGACGGAGATGTTGAAGTTGTTGAACTGCTTCTGGTCGGCCTTGCACATGATGAAATTCATGATATCAGGGTGGTCAACCCGCAGGATGCCCATATTGGCGCCGCGGCGGGTGCCGCCCTGCTTGATGGTTTCAGTGGCGGTATCGAAGACCCGCATGAAGGAGATCGGGCCGCTGGAGATGCCGGTGGTGGTCAGCACCAGGTCATTGGCCGGACGCAGACGGGAGAAGGAGAAGCCGGTGCCGCCGCCCGACTTGTGGATCATGGCGGTGAACTTGACCGCATCGAAGATCTCTTCGATGGAGTCGCCCACCGGCAGCACGAAACAGGCCGAGAGCTGGCCCAGTTCACGACCGGCGTTCATCAGGGTAGGGGAGTTGGGCATGAAGTCGAAGCTGGCCATCATCCCGTAGAAACGGTCCGACAGTTTTTTGAGATCGGCTTTTTTGTCGAACTTCCGATCAGGTTCGGCAATCGTATCGGCAACGCGGCGCAGCATGTCGGCCGGCGTTTCAAGGGGTTTGCCGTTGGCGTCCCGCTTCAGGTACCGTTTTTCAAGGACGGTTCTGGCGTTCTGGGAAAGCGCAGGCTCGATGGTGGCGGGTGATTGTGGTGACATGGTTCGCTCTCCTTCTGCTGTCGTGTGAATAAATGCTGTTTTGTATCTAAAGGATTCCGTTTGTGACTATCTGGGAAACGGGGGCACCACAATATTTAGTGGGCGGGAGAAATACAACCACAAGATGTATTGTTGTGTCAACGCTAAAACGTAAACAGTTCTAACCGTATGAAAGCATTGGCTAATGTTGGGCATTTTTTTGAAATTTACAGGCTGAAGATTCTATGTTAAATAATATCTTTATTCGTATATTCAATACTTTGTCGGTCAGGAGCGTCATGTTTTTTTCATTGCGCGGGTACCGTTTTCAGGCAGCTTTTTGGTACTGTTTGCTGGTGGTTGTCATGCTGGCTGGTCCACTGGGATGCCAGCGATTTTTGTATGGCGAGGGTGGTCTGCTGGAGGGGGAAAGCTCCGTTAATCTGGCCGTGACCGTGCCTGAAAAACCACTTCCGGTCGTTAAGCCGCTGCCGGTGAATACCGAGCCTCCTGCCGCAGCTGTTGTCAAACCACCGCCACCGCTCCCCCAGCGGCTGTTGCCACAGGAAGTACCTGTGCTGCAGGAAGCGGCCCTGACAACAGAAACATCCGTGATTTCACCGAACGGCAGCCCGTTGCAGGCTCGCAGTACGGTTACCAGTGCCGATTCGGTGCTGAGCGGGCGTACACTCAGGGAAGATACGGTCCTGCGGGGTACGGTGCTGGTCAAAGGGAGCCTGGTGGTGGCCCCCCAGGCCACGTTACGGCTTGAGCCCGGCGCCAGCCTCCGCTTCCAGCGAGCTGGCGGTTCTGCACGCAATCCACGCCTGGTGGTGCAGGGGCGACTGGTGTGTGCCGGTACACCTCAGAAACCGGTGGTGATCACCTCTGTGTTCACTGAGCAGCAGGTCGCTGATTGGGGTGGGGTGCTGTTGCTGTCCACTGAAAAGAAAAATCTGCTTGATTATTGCCATATTGAAGGTGCGGAAGTGGGGGTCGAAGCCCACCACTCCCAGTTTAGCGGTCGTGGTCTGGAGGTGCATCGGGCACGAACCGGGGTGGCGTTGTACGATAGCGTGGCTACGCTGCAGACGTTCAGGATCAGTCGTTCCGATATCGGGGTGACCGCTTTTGACAGTGAGCTTGAACTGCGTGACGGCACACTGCGCGAAAATCGGCAGGGGGCTGTGGTGAACCGTTCTGCACTGGTGGTGGCATCCAACAGATTCCAGGCGAATAGTCAGGAAGGTCTGGTGGTTGACCAGTGCCGTTTCAAGCTGAGCGGTTGCAGTGCAATCGACAACCGGGTCGGGATTATGCTGAAGGGGGGCGATGGGCAGCTACAGCAGTGCCGTTTCAGCTTGAATCGCGAGGCTGGACTGATGGCGGTGGGTGCCCGGCTTAAGATCGTACACAGCTCCTTTCAGGATAATCTGGGCGTGGGACTTATGCTTGATGGTTCCCGTGGCAGTGTGAGCCAGAGTGCCTTCAGCCAGAATAAGGGGGGCAATCTGCAGTATGCCGGCCCCGATCACTTTGCCGCTGTCCTTAACTGGTGGGGTGAGACCAGCGACGCGCGGATCGCCGAGGGGATCAAGGATCCGATCCAGTCGAACGGCGCCGGTCGGGTTTCGTATCTGCCGTTTCTTACTGTGCGCCCTGCGCTGGCCCCCTAACGCTGTCCAAGGTGTCTATGTCCATCTATCTTGATAATGCAGCCACATCACACCCCAAACCACCAGCGGTCTATGCTGCCGTGTTGGCAGCCATGCAGCAGATCGGCGCCTCTCCGGGCAGGGGCGGTTACGGTGCGGCCCTGCAGGCCTCACGCCTGCTGTTCGAGACCCGTGAGGCACTGGCAGATTTTTTTAACTGTGCCGACTCTTCACGTATCGTCTTCACCCATAACGCCACCGAAGCGTTGAATACGGCGGTGCGCGGTCTGTTGCAACCAGGCGACCATGTGGTTACCACCTCCATGGAACACAATTCGCTGTTGCGGCCACTATTTATGCTGCAAAAAGCTGGGGTCGAGCTTTCCATCGTGCTGGCCGACACTGAAGGACTGGTGGATCCGCAGGCCATCCGTCGGGAGATACGTCCAACGACCCGCCTGGTTGCGTTGGCCCATGTCTCCAACGTGACCGGCGGCATCCAGCCGGTGGCCGAGATCGCGGCTGTGGCCCGGGAGTCTGGGGCCCTGGTGTTGCTGGATGCAGCCCAATCAGCCGGTTGTCTGCCGATTGATATGCAGGCCCTGGGGGTTGATCTGCTGGCTGCACCGGGACACAAGGGGCTTTTAGGTCCTCAGGGCACCGGCCTGCTGGCTGTGGCTCCTCACGTGCGGTTGCATCCCCTGCTGGCGGGGGGCACCGGTAGCAGTTCCGATCAGGACCACCAGCCGGAAGGCTTTCCCGAGGGCTTTGAGGCCGGTACCCATAATCTGCCCGGCATCGCCGGGCTCAGGGCAGGTATCGACTTTCTTGCCACAACCGGCCTGCCTGCTGTGGCCGAACGGGAACATGGCTATGGCAGCTACCTGCGGGAACAGCTGGCTGCGCTGCCGGGTTGCCGATTGTATGGCCCCGCTGATCCGCAAAAGCGGGTTGGGCTGCTTTCACTGACGGTAGCTGGCTGGGATGCCTCGGCACTGGCCTTTGAACTGGACCGCGAGTATGGTATAGCCGTCAGGGCCGGTCTGCACTGTGCGCCACGGGCACACCGCACCATCGGCAGCTATCCTGGCGGAACCCTGCGGATCAGTCCTGGCTGGTTCACCACTACTGAAGAACTTGAACACTGCTGTACTGCACTTGCCACCATTATCCAGAAAGGAAACCCATGAAATTTTTCGTGCTGGACACCAACGTGCTGCTTCATGATCCCCAGTCCCTGTTCAGGTTTCAGGACAACACCATCATTGTCCCGATCACTGTGATCGAGGAGGTGGATCGCTTCAAAAAGGATATGAACGAGACCGGCCGTAACGCCCGTGCGGTTTCCCGTATCCTCGATACGTTGCGTGAGAAGGGTTCCCTGGCCAGTGGCGTCGGGATGCCGGGCGGCGGCATGCTGCGGGTTGAGCTGTGCGAGGAGCAGTGTCTTAATCGACTGCCCAAAGACCTGCGGGACGACAAGGGTGATAACCGGATCCTGGCGGTGGCCCTGGCCACCAAGGAGCGCTTCAGCGACGAGACGGTGATCTTCGTCACCAAGGATACCAACCTGCGGATCAAGGCCGATGCCATCGGTATTGCGGCCGAGGATTATGAATCGGACAAGGTGGATATCCAGGAGTTGTACGCCGGTGCCCGCAACATGGAGATCGATCCGGAGGCGATCGACCGCTTTTATGGCCAGGGCTGGCTGGAGGCGCCGGAGGGGTTGTTGCCCAATGAGTTCGCCACCCTGGTGGATGCGGGCAATCCGTCCCATACCGCCCTCTGCCGCTTTGATGCGGCCCAAGGCAAGATCGTGCCGGTACGCAAGATTCCGAAGGAAGGGATCTGGAGTATCTATGCCCGCAACCGTGAGCAGCAGTTCGCCCTGGATGCCCTGATGGACGACAACGTCAAGCTGGTCAGTCTGGTGGGCAAGGCCGGCACCGGCAAGACCTTGCTGGCTATTGCGGCCGGTCTGCAGAAGGTGGCCGAGGAGAACGTCTATAACCGGCTGCTGGTCTCCCGTCCGGTCTTCCCGATGGGCAAGGATCTGGGCTTTCTGCCGGGCGATATTGAGGAAAAGCTGACCCCCTGGATGCAGCCGATCTTCGACAACGTTGAGTTGCTGATCTCGGGCCATGAATCGGAAAAACGCCACAGTAAGGGCTATAAGGAACTGATGGCCATGGGGCTGCTGGATATCGAGCCGCTGACCTACATCCGGGGCCGCTCGATTCCTAACCAGTACCTGATCGTGGATGAGGCCCAGAACCTGACCCCCCACGAGATCAAGACCATCGTGACCCGGGCCGGGGAGGGGACCAAGATCATCCTGACCGGCGACCCCTACCAGATCGACAACCCCTATGTGGACTCCTCCAGCAACGGCCTGTCTTATCTGGTGGAGCGTTTCAAGCACGAGCGGATCTCGGCCCATGTTACTTTGACGCGCGGTGAGCGGTCTGAATTGGCGGAGTTGGCGGCCAACCTGCTCTAGAAACGCGCTCTTTCCGCAATATCGGTGTTGCCCGTCGGTTGTGCTTGTGCGACGTACTGCGTGAGTACGCCTCCGCGCACTCCCTCGGGCGCCTTGATCTTGCGAAAATATCGCGTTTCCTAACTAAAAGAAATCGATCGATATGCTTGTACTTGCCATTGAAACATCCTGCGATGAAACGGCCGCCGCGGTTGTCCGCGACGGCCGCTCCGTTCTCTCCAGCGTGGTCTCGTCCCAGGTGGCGATCCATGCCGCGTATGGTGGCGTGGTGCCGGAGATCGCCTCCCGGCGGCACCTGGAACTGATTACGCCGGTCATCCGCCAGGCCCTGGCTGAGGCCGGCGTATCCCTGGAGCAGATCGAGGGGATAGCCGTCACCCGTGGTCCAGGCCTGTTGGGAGCGTTGCTGGTGGGGATCTCGGTGGCCAAGTCGTTGGCCCTGGCCTGCAAGATTCCGCTGGTGGGGGTGCATCATATCGAAGGGCACCTGCTGGCCGGGTTTCTGCAGCAACCGTTGGCCTTTCCCTTCCTGGCCCTGGTGGTATCAGGCGGCCACACCCACCTCTACCGGGTGGAGGGGGTGGGGCGCTACCGTACCTTGGGTCGTACCATTGATGACGCCGCCGGTGAGGCCTTTGACAAGGCCGGCACTCTGTTGGGGCTGGATTATCCGGCCGGGGCTCGGATTGACGCGCTGGCCAAGCAGGGCAACCCGGCCAGTGTCAGATTTCCCCGACCGTTGTTACACGACGGCACCCTTAATTTCAGCTTCAGCGGACTGAAGACGGCCGTGCTGACCCACCTGCAGAAACATCCCCTGAGCGTCGATCGGCATGAACTGCCGGACCTGTGCGCCTCCTTTCAGGCCGCGGCCTGTGAGGTGCTGGTCAAAAAGACCGAGGCTGCCCTGCTACAGGAAGGGCTGGAGCGTCTGGTGGTTGCTGGCGGGGTGGCCTGCAACAGCGGCCTGCGTACGGCCATGCAGGCCATGGCCGCCCGGCGGGGTATCGAGTTACAGATTCCGCCGCCATCGTTGTGCGGTGATAATGCCGCCATGTTGGCGGTGGCTGCTGATGCCTATCTTGCGTCCGGTTGTTGTGATGGCCTTGAACTGGATGGCTTGGCCACCTGGCCGTTGGATCAGGCCGTTTGCCGGGAGCCACAGCCATGAGTCTGAACTACCCCCGTCCTCGCAAGGCCTTGGGCCAGAACTTTTTGACTGACCGCAACATCATCGCCAAGATTTTGTCGTCCGCGCAACTGGTGCCTGAGGATTGTGTGCTGGAGGTGGGGCCGGGCCGGGGTGCCCTGACCGAACTGCTAGCCCAACGGGTGCGGCGGCTGGTGGCGGTGGAGTTCGACCGTGATCTGGCCGCCATCCTGCGACAGCGTTTCAGCACTGAGCCGCAGGTCATCATTCATGAGCAGGATGTGCTCAAGGTTGATTTTGCGGAACTGTTGGGCAGCGACCGTTTCAAGGTGGTGGCCAATCTGCCCTATAACATCTCCACCCCGGTGTTGTTCAGATTCCTTGAAGAGCGCCAGCGTTTTTCAAGGTTAGTGGTGATGCTGCAGAAGGAGGTGGGCGAACGGCTGGCGGCGCCGCCGGACTGCAGCGACTATGGGGTGCTGACGGTCTTGTTCCGGCAGTGGTTCGACGTAAAACGGGAGTTTGTGGTGCCGCCTGGTTGCTTCCATCCGCCCCCCAAGGTGGATTCGGTGGTGATCAGCCTGGTACCGCTGCCAGCCTCTCGGGTTGAGGTGGATGATCAGGTTCTGTTTGAGCGGGTAGTCAAGGCCGCCTTCGCCATGCGCCGCAAGACCTTGTGGAACTGTCTCAAAAGCGCCGAGCTGCTTGAACCGGCATCCCTGGAACAGGTGTTGGCCGCGTGCGGTATTGACGGTCGTCGTCGTGGTGAAACCCTGAATCTTGAGGAGTTTGCCAGCTTGAGTCGAGCACTGCACACTGCATTGAAGCAATAAAAAAAACCGCCTCCCGAAAGAGGCGGTTTTTACGTAGCAGTTCCGGATGCGCTTACTTCTTTTTGGCTGGCTTGGCAGCCTTGGCCACCGGCTTGGCAACGACCGCTTTCTTGGCCTTGGCCGGAGTGGTCTTTTTCTTGGCAGCCAGGTTGGCCATACGGGTGGCACGGGCCTTCTCCAGGTTGGCGGCCAGGTTGTTCTTCTGGGCGGCGGCACGGCGTGCCTCTGAATAGCTTTTGGCAGCCAGGGCGGTGCCGGCCGGCAGACCGAACTGTTTGCGGTACTCGCCCGGCTTCATATTGTGGACCTGCTTCAGGTGACGGGTCAGGGTCTTGAAGCCGCCCTTGTTACAGATCAGGCAGACCACCTGGTCCTTCTGGATCGACTTTTTGGGTGCCATGGCAGGAGCCGACTTGGCAGCGGCCTCTCCTTCAACCGGCAGATCGCCTTCAAGCTGTTTCAGCATGCCGTAGACCTTTTGGATCTCTTGCAGCAGTTCGTCGGAGCTCATTTCTACTGAAGCAGCGTGGGATGATACAATGTTGGCAGTCAACTCAACCAGAATCGATGACATACTTCCTCCAAATATAGTGATTTTATAGAGTACGCAGCTTCCTCTAACAGTAATATATAAGCAAATCAAGTATTAATTTAGTTGAGCTGTGAAGTTTGACGGAAAAAATATTTGACCTCGCTGGTCGGGGTCTGTTACTAAACATCTTTTCGAAAGCTTGTTTATGCCCGTTTTCTGAGGATCGAGACATGCCGTATATCGTGATTGAAGAGGATCGTTGCAAGGGCTGCGGCCTCTGTACCATCGCCTGCCCCAAGAAGCTGGTTTCCTTGAGCGAAACCCCCAACGCGCTGGGCTACACCGTGGCCGTGTTCAGCAGCAAGGAACACTGCACCGGCTGCACCCTGTGCGCAGAGATGTGCCCTGACGTTGCCATTACGGTCTTCAAGGAGGAGAACTAGATGAGTACGCCTCCCAGAAAGTTTGTGAAGGGCAATGAAGCAGTGGCCATGGCCGCCATCGAAGCCGGTGTGCAATGTTATTTTGGCTATCCGATCACCCCGCAGAGCGATATCCCCGAGTATCTCTCCCGCGAACTGCCCAAGATGGGCGGCACCTTTATCCAGGTGGAGAGCGAAATCGGCGCCATCAATATGGTGCTGGGGGCATCAGCCTGCGGTGTACGTGCCATGACCTCCTCATCCGGCCCCGGCATTTCGCTTAAGCAGGAAGGAATCTCCTATATGGCCGGTTCTGAACTGCCGGGCGTGATCGTGGATATCATGCGTTCCGGCCCCGGCCTGGGCGGTATCGACGCCTCCCAGGCCGATTACCACCAGGCTACCAAGGGGGGCGGCCATGGCGGCTACCGGATTATCGTGCTGGCCCCCAATTCGGTCCAGGAGATGTATGACCTGACCATGCTGGCCTTTGACCTGTCGGATCAGTACCGGATGCCGGCCATGGTGCTGGCTGATTCGGTGCTGGGTCAGATGAAGGAATCGATCGTCCCTAATCCGCGGCCTCAGGTGACGCTGCCGGATAAGGAGTGGGCCGTGCGGGGCACCGGTGGCGGCCCGCAGCATGTGGTTAAGTCACTCTACCTGGGTGATGGTGAGATGGAAAAGTTTCACTGGAAGATGCATGCCCGCTACCAGGAACTGGCCGAGCAGCAATCCCGCTGGGAGGAGTTTCAAACGAGTGATGCCGAGCTGATCGTAACCGCCTTTGGAGCCACCTCACGCATCGCCCGCACGGCGGTTGAAATGGCGCGGGCCGAGGGGCTTAAAGTCGGCCTGCTACGGCCGATCACCCTGTTTCCGTTTCCGAAACAGGCCTATGCTGCGCTGTCGACCCGCTGCAAGCGCTGGTTGACCATCGAGCTGTCCACCGGCCAGATGGTGGATGATGTCCGCCTCAGTGTGGCCCGCGATGCCGAGGTGGATTTCTACGGTCGTCCGCCGGGAGCCGGTTCGCTGCCCACCCCGGAAGAGCTGTTTGAGCAGATCAAGAAACGTTTTTAGAGGTTTTTTCATATGAAGCAGGTATTTGCAAAACCGGTCAGTCTCAAGGATGTCCAGACCCACTTTTGTCCTGGCTGTCACCACGGTTCGATCCACCGGCTGGTGGCCGAGGCCATGGATCAGTTTGGAATCGCCGAACAGACCATCGGTTGCGCCTCGGTGGGTTGTTCCGTGTTTCTGTATGGCTACTTTAACATCGACGTGGTGGAATCACCCCACGGCCGTGCCCCGGCGGTGGCCACCGGCGTCAAGCGGGCCCGCCCCGACCGGATCGTATTTACCTATCAGGGTGACGGTGACCTGGCAGCCATCGGTACCTCGGAGATCATCCATGCCGCCAACCGCGGTGAAAAGATTACGGTGATCTTTGTCAACAACACCACCTACGGCATGACCGGCGGCCAGATGGCCCCCACCACCATGCCGGGCCAGAAGACTTCCACCTCGCCCTACGGCAGGGACATTGCCAATGACGGCAAGCCATTCAAGATGGCGGAACTGCTCTCCAACCTTGATGGTGTGGCCTATGCGGCACGGGTGGCGGTCAACAGCCCCAAAAACGTACTGCAGGCTAAGAAAGTAATCAAAAACGCCTTTCAGTACCAGGTGGAGGGCAAGGGCTTCTCCTTTGTGGAGGTGCTGTCGTCCTGTCCCACCAACTGGGGCATGAATGCCCTTGCTGCCAACGAGCGGGTGGGCAGCGAGATGATCCCGTACTTCCCGCTGGGTGTGTTTAAAAACAACGAAAATCTGTAACTGGAGCATACAACCATGCGTTATGACGTTTTTTTTGCAGGTTACGGCGGTCAGGGCGTCCTGCTGGCCGGCAACCTTCTCTCCTATGCCGCCATCCGTGAGGGAAAGAACGTCTCCTTCTTTCCGGCCTACGGTGTGGAGAAGCGGGGGGGGGCTGCCATGTGTACCGTGGTGATTGCCGATGGCGACACCGGCTCGCCGGTGGTTGGCCATCCCTCGGTTGCGGTGATCCTGAACCAGCTTTCCTGGGACAAGTATGCCGATAAGGTCAAGCAGGGCGGTAGCTGCCTGGTGAACAGTTCGCTGGTCAATCTGGCAGGGCTGTCGCTTGACGGCCGGGAGCTGCTGGCAATACCGATGAACCAGATCGCCATCGATCTGGGGGATGTGCGCATGGTCAACATGGTGGCATGCGGCGCCTATGCCGCCGCCAGCGGGGCTCTGCAGCTCGATTCGCTGAAGGAGGCTCTCAAAGACGCCCTGCCGGAACGCAATCACAAGCTGATCCCGGCCAACATCCAGGCCATCGAGGCCGGGGCGGCTGCTGTTTTTTCTGCACGAAAGGCTTGACGTCGGTCGAAAGGTTTGCTATTTAACTCATCTCTTTTTTAGGGGTGTCGCCAAGCGGTAAGGCACCGGATTTTGATTCCGGCATTCCTAGGTTCGAATCCTGGCACCCCTGCCATAACAAAAACAGGCGCTTGCATATTGCAGGCGCCTTTTTTGTTTACGCTATTCTTCTGTGACGCTATTCTGCGCCTGATGATCCCTCTCCGCCCCATGACTGAGGCCGATCTCGATGCCGTGCTGGCCATTGAGCAGGCCTGTTTTCCTCGTGCCTGGACCCGGCAGCATTTTTTGAGCGAGCTTGCCTCGCCCCACGCTACTACGGTGGTGGCCGAACAGGATGGCCGGTTGGCCGGCTATCTCTGTATGAACGTGCTGCTGGACGAGGCCGAAATCCTGGATGTGGCGGTTGATCCGTCCTTGCAACGCAGCGGCATCGGTGCGGCGCTGGTGGGCTGGGCCTGTGATGAAGCCGGGCGTCGTGGAGCTGCGGTGGTGCGGCTTGAAGTGCGGGCCACCAGTCAGCCGGCCATTGCGCTCTATGAACGGTTTGGTTTTGTGCGCAGTGGTTTGCGCAAAGCTTACTACGAAAACGGTATTGATGCGGTTTTGATGGATTTGAATCTTGCAGAGGAGGAGTTTGATGCAGTTTAAGGCGATGATTTTGGACAATGCCGAGGTGTCGCCCGGCTATTGGCGGATGCGGATGACCGCCCCACCGGAGATACTGGCGGCGCAGCCGGGGCAGTTTGCGATGGTGCGGGTCAACCCATCCATCGATCCCTTGATCCGACGTCCGTTTGGTGTGTTTGATGTGGGGATGCACCAGCCGGCCTATACCGGTGCCGCAGCACAGCCCTACCTGGAGATCCTGTACCGGGTGGTGGGCAAGGGTACTGCCATGCTGGCAGCCCTGCACGAGACCGACCTGCTGGACATCATTGCGCCCTTGGGCACCGGCTTCGACCTGGGGCCGGCCGGCGAGGAAAAGCTGATCGTCGGTGGCGGGGTGGGGCTGGCGCCGCTCTACCTGCTGGCCAAGGAGTTGGTCCAACAGTCGCCGGTACGGCTGTTCGCCGGTGGCAGAACCAAGGACGACGTGCTCTGCATCACCGAGTTCGAGCGGTTGGGGGTGGAGTGCTACACCGCCACCGAAGACGGTTCACTGGGTGAGTGTGGTTTTGTGACCAAGGTGCTGGAACAGCGCCTGGACTGCACGGGCAATACAGGTCGTATCTTTGCCTGCGGTCCCCACGGCATGCTGCAGGCCGTGGCCGGCATTGCGGCCAAGCGGGGCGTCCCCTGTCAGGTCTCGCTGGAGGGCTACATGGCCTGCGGTGTTGGGGCCTGCCTGGGCTGCGTCTGCGAAGGCGCCGGCCACAGCGCCGATACCCCCGATTACCGCTGCGTCTGCAGCGAAGGACCGGTCTTTGAGGCTACCGAGCTGAAATGGGAGGTGGCCTGATATGAAACCTGATATGTCAGTCGAAATCGCCGGTCTCAAGCTGCGCAACCCGGTAATGACCGCCTCCGGCACCTTCGGTTACGGTGAGGAGTTCAGCCAGTACGTCAACCTGGAGACCATCGGCGCCTTTGTCACCAAGGGCCTTTCCTTGAAACCCCGGGCCGGCAACCCTACGCCCCGCATCGTAGAGACTCCCGGCGGCATGTTGAACGCCATCGGCCTGCAGAACGTGGGGATTGAGGCCTTTATCCAGAAAAAGGTGCCGTTCCTGCGCACAGTGAATACCCCGGCCATCGCCAACTTCTTTGGCTATACCCCGGAGGAGTATGCCGAGCTGGCCACGCGGCTGGACAGCATCCCCGAGGTGGCGGCACTTGAGGTGAACATCTCGTGTCCCAATGTCAAGCAGGGGGGCATTGTGTTCGGCACCGATCCGGCCTGTGCCGCCAGCGTGGTCAAGGCCTGTCGCGCTGCCACCACCAAGCCGTTGATCGTCAAGCTCTCCCCCAACGTGACCGACATCGTCGAGATGGCACAGGCCTGCGAAGGGGAGGGGGCCGATGCCCTGTCGGTGATCAACACCTTGACCGGCATGGCCATCGACCTGGAACGACGGCGGCCGGTGCTGGCCAACGTCACCGGCGGCCTGTCCGGTCCAGCCATCAAGCCGATTGCCCTGCGGATGGTCTGGCAGGTATCAAAAGTGGTCAAGGTACCGGTGATCGGTATCGGCGGGATCATGTCAGCCAGCGATGCCCTGGAATTCATGCTGGCTGGCGCCACGGCGGTGCAGGTCGGTACCGCCAGCTTCGTCAATCCGGGTGCGGCCCAGGAGATCGCCGAGGGGATGGAGCAATGGTTGCTAGATCATGGTGTTGGCGACGTCACGTCGCTGATCGGCGCGTTACAGGCGTAGAGCGGAGGCGGCAATGGGCGAGGCAGCGACCGGACAGCTTTCCCTGTCACGTTTGTTATCCCTGGCAGATATCAACTTTCTGTTGGTGAACAAGCTGATGGTGCTGGTGGCGGTGCTGCTGTTCTTTGTGGCGGTGATCATCCTGCGCCGCAGCAAGGGGCAGGTGGCGCCCGACGACGCCTGGGCATCAATAAAGCTGTCCCTGTTGGGAATGGTGCTGCTCTACCTGGAGACGGCATTGTCCGCCTATCCGCACTACCGTGGTATCCTGGCCGGCCTGCAGGGCGTGATCGTACTGCTCTGTCTGGCCCGGCTGGTGATCTACCTGATGGTGGATCTGGTGTTGACCATCCGACTCAAGGGCAATGTACCGATGCTGGTGCGGGATGCCGTGCGTCTGCTGGTCTACCTGCTGGCCGCCCTCTTTTCGCTGCACATGGTCTTTAAGGTGGATCTGTCGGCGGTGGTTGCCACCACAACGGTGCTGACCGCGGCGGTGGCCTTTGCCATGCAGAGCACCCTTGCCAACCTGTTCTGCGGGTTCAGTATCCAGTCCGACGCCAAGCTGGCCCGGGGCACCTGGCTGGCCCTGCCGGAGAAGAACCTGTTCGGTCAGCTCGACAATGTAGGTTTTCGCTATACCACCCTGCGCACCCTGGACAACAATCTGGTGCTGGTGCCCAACAACCAACTGGTGCAAAGCGTCGTCACCACCCATGGCAACCGGGTTGAAGAAGCCCATCAGCGGGCTGCCGTGACCTTGACCGTGGGCCTGCCCTACGAAATGCCGCCTGAGGAGGCCCGCAGCCTGCTGTTGGCTGTACTGGCAGAGGACAGCCTGGTGCTTGCCGAACCTGCGCCGCAGGTGCGGCTGCAATCCTTGGCGGAGAGTAGTATTACCTATCTGCTCAAGTTTTGGCTGACCGACCCGCAACAGCGCAACCAGGCGCTTGACACCGTCCAGACCAAGGTCTGGTACGCCGTACAGCGTGCCGGCTGGAGCTTTCCTTTTCCCCGTCGGCAGGTGGTGGTGGATACGCAGCTACGCCCGTCGTTTTCGTCGCCCCGTGAAGCGGTGCTGGAGGGTTTACGGCTTTCCCATCTCTTTGAAGTACTGAGTGAAGCCGAACTGGCCTTGCTTGCCGACCGAGCCCGCATGCGGGTGTTTGCGCCGGGAGAAACCGCCGTGCGGCAGGGGGAACCGGGGGCCTCGCTCTACTTTGTGTTGCAGGGTACTATGGTGGTTGAAGTCGACGGCGAACCAGTGGCGGAGTTGGAAAAAGGGCGCATGTTTGGCGAGATGTCACTCTTGACCGGCGCCGTCCGCAGCGCCACGGTGCGGGCCATCGGCGAGGCACGGCTGGCCGAGGTCTTAAAGGAAGATCTGGCCTGTCTGATGCAGCAAAACGACCGGCTGCTGGAAAGACTAAGCCAGGCCTTGGAACGCCATCAGGCCGGCATCAGGGACCACCAATCCTTCAAGACGCAGTCATCCGGCCCGTCTCATCTCACGGCGGCCGACTACATGCGTCGGGTGCGGGCATTCTTTTTTGGAGGTGCGGCGTCATGTTAGCGGTTGATCAGCTGTTGCGTCGTTACTGCAGTGGCAAAACAGTCGAGATATTGATGACCCATGGCGGGATGGTGGCGGGTAAGGCCCTGGAGGTCTGCGGCCAGCTGCAGGTTGATGCGGATACCCGCAAGCTGGTGCTTGAATCGTGCTACCTGCATGATATCGGCGTTTGTCGTACTGCAGCCCCTGACATCGGCTGTACCGGCAGCGAGCCCTATATCCGCCATGGTCTGTTGGGCAGGGAGCTACTCGAGGCCGAAGGGCTGCCGCTGCACGCCCTGATCTGCGAACGTCATACCGGCGTGGGACTCACTGTGCAGGATATCGAGCGCCAGCAGCTACCGTTGCCCCGACGTGACATGACCCCCCATTCCCTGGCGGAACGGATTATCTGCTTTAGTGACCTGTTTTTTTCAAAAAATCCGTCTCGATTAGAACAGGAAAAACCGGTTGCCACAATTCGTGACGGGTTGGCCCTGTTCGGGGCGGACAAAGTGGCTATCTTTGACGACTGGTTGCACGAATTTTCAGCATAACCCTGTTTTATAAAAGGGTTGCATTTCTGGTGTCAATCCACTACAGTAACGACTCTGTAAAACCCGTCACCAGCCCCTTCAGGATGATATCGAACCATGTCCGAATCCCCAACCCTTGAACAGCTCCGCACCGAGATTGATGCCCTGGACGCCCGGATCGTCGAATCCCTCAATCATCGCGCCAAGATTGCCGCAGCTGTTGGCCGGCTGAAGGCCTCCCAGGACCGTGATTTTCATGTGCCTAGCCGTGAACGAGCGGTGTATGAACGGGTAACCCGTCTGAACGAGGGGCCGTTGCCGGAGGAGGCGATCAGGAGCATCTTCCGCGAGATTATGTCAGCCTGCCTGGCCCTTGAATCGCCGTTGAAGGTGGCCTACATGGGGCCCAAGGCCACCTTCAGTCATCTGGCCACCATGCAGCAGTTTGGCCTTTCAGCCCAGCTTGAACCGCAAAAATCCATACCGGCGGTTTTTGAAGAGGTTGAGAAGGGCAAGGCTCTATACGGTGTCGTGCCGGTGGAAAATTCTACGGAAGGGGTGATTACTCACACCCTTGACATGTTTGTGGACAGCAACCTGCAAATTACGGCCGAGATCATTCTCGACATCCATCATGATCTGCTTTCCCGCACCGGACGGATGGAGGATATCCGCAAGGTTTACTCCCATCCGCAACCGATCGCCCAGTGTCGTAACTGGCTTGAGGAACATCTGCCCAATGTTCCGCTGGTCGATGTGGCCTCCACTGCAGTTGCGGCCCAGATCGTTAGTGAGGACTACACGGCGGCTGCCATTGCCAGTGAGCTGGCTGCTTCCATGTATGACCTGAAGATGGTGCACAGCCGGATCGAAGACCAGGTTAACAATGTCACCCGCTTTCTGGTCATCTCCCGCAAACCGTCCGAGCCAACCGGCAACGACAAGACCTCAATCCTGTTTTCGGTCAAGGACGAGCCTGGTATCCTGTACCGGATGCTGGAACCGTTTGCCCGGCGGGGGGTCAACCTGTCCAAGATTGAGTCCCGTCCGGTTAAAACCAAGGCCTGGGAGTATATTTTTTTCCTGGATATGGTGGGCCATGTCTCGGAACAGCCGGTGACCGAGGCGATTGAAGAGCTGCGTGGTTTCTGTCAATTCCTGAAAATCCTAGGTTCCTACCCGAAGGCGCGATGAGTCAACCGATTATCACCACCTTGACCGTGGTCGGCGTGGGGCTGATCGGTGGTTCCTTCAGCCGCGCCCTCAAGGCGGCTGGGGCCGTACAGCGGGTGATCGGTGTCGACCAGGACGCCGATAACCTGGCCCTGGCGCTGCGTTTAGGGGTGATCGACGAGGCTGCTCCATCGCTGACCGAAGGGGTCCGTGGGGCCCAGGTGGTGTTTGTGGCTGTACCGGTCGGTTCAATTGCCGCCGTGGTAGCTCAGGCGGCACCGTTTCTGTCGCCGGGTTGCGTCGTTACCGATGGCGGCAGCGTAAAGGACGAACTGGTGCAGGCCTGTGAACCGCTCATGCCGGCCGGCACCTTTTTCGTAGGCGGCCATCCGATTGCCGGCACAGAACATTCCGGTGCTGCTGCGGCCTTTGCAGAGCTGTACCAAGGACGGCGCTGTATCCTGACCCCTACCGCCGCTACCGATGCCGCCGCCCTGGAGCTGGTGCGCCGCCTTTGGCTGACTGCCGGCAGCCGGGTTGAATGCATGGAGGCCGCCACCCATGACCGGGTCTTTGCCGCTGTCTCCCATCTGCCCCACATGGTGGCCTATGCCCTGGTGCATGCTGTGGCCCGCTCCGCCGAGGAAGAAGAGAACATCCTGGCCTTCTCCGCCGGAGGATTTCGTGATTTTACCCGCATCGCCTCGTCGGACCCGGCCATGTGGCGCGATATTGCCCTGATGAACCGTGGGGCGCTGCTGGATATGCTTGATCGTTACAGTGCTGAATTCAATGCCTTGCGGGAGCGCGTGGCCACGGGTGACGGCCCCTGGCTGGAGGAGTTTTTCCATACCTCCAAGCGCCTGCGGGATGGCATACGCTAGGGGTGACCATGCACGAACAGATACAGCCGATGACTACAGCGCCTGCCCGGGCGATTCGCGGTGAGGTGACGGTGCCGGGCGACAAGTCGATCTCTCACCGTTCCATCATGTTGGGATCGATCGCCAACGGCACCACCACCATCACCAATTTTCTGCGCGGTGAGGATAACTTTGCCACCATGGCCGCCTTTCGGGCCATGGGAGTGGCGATTGAGGATGATGGCCAGACCGTAACCGTACATGGCGCCGGACTGCGCGGTCTGCAGGAGCCGGGCGATGTGCTGGATTGTGGCAACTCTGGCACCACCATTCGGCTGATGACCGGTCTGCTCTCCGGACAGCGTTTTTTCTCGGTGCTGACCGGTGACCAGTATCTGCGCAAACGCCCCATGAAACGGGTCACCGAACCGCTGGCCCGCATGGGGGCCCTGATCAACGGTCGCGGCAATGGCACCTTGGCGCCATTGGCCATCAGCGGCACCCAACTGCAGGGCATTGCCTATCAGTCACCGATCGCCAGCGCCCAGGTCAAGTCGTCCCTGATGCTGGCCGGCCTGTACGCCGACGGTGTAACAACGATTAGCGAACCGACCCTGTCCCGCGATCATTCCGAGCGGATGTTACGTTATTTCGGCGCCAATCTTGAAACCGCCGGCAGCACGGTCACCCTGCAGGGCGGACAGGAACTGCAGGGCCGCGAGATATGTGTGCCGGGCGACATCTCATCGGCGGCCTTTCTGCTGGTGGCGGCCCTGATTGTGCCCGGCTCGGAACTGCTGATCCGCAACGTGGGGATCAACCCGACCCGTACCGGCGTCATCGATATCCTGCAGGCCATGGGTGGCGATATCGTACTGCAGAACCAGCGTGAGCTGTCCGGTGAGCCGGTGGCCGACCTGCTGGTTCGTTCCTCTCGTCTGAAGGGGATTGAGATTGGCGGCGAGGTGGTGCCGCGGGCCATTGATGAGTTTCCGGCCATTTGTGTGGCTGCCGCCGTTGCTGAAGGGACTACTGTCCTGCGTGATGCCAGGGAGTTGCGGGTCAAGGAGACCGACCGGATTGCCGCCATGGCCGCCAACCTGCGCCTGATTGGTGCCGGAACCATTGAAGAAACCGAGGACGGCATGATAATGCAAGGTGTTGAATCACTGACCGGCGGCACGGTAACCAGTTTCGGCGACCACCGCATCGCCATGTCGCTTTCCATAGCGGCCCTGTCCAGCAGGGCTCCGGTGACGGTGGACGATGTCTCCTGTGTGGCCACCTCGTTCCCCGGCTTTTTCGACCTGTTGGGCCGGGTGGCGGTACGATGAGGCGCGAACGGGGCATCATCATCGCCATTGACGGGCCCTCCGGCGCTGGCAAGAGCACTCTGGCCAAGGAGCTTGCCAAACGTCTGGGGTATCTGCAGCTGGATACCGGCGCCATGTACCGCGCCATGGCCTGGTTAGCCCGGGAAAGCGGTCTTGACCTGGCTGATGAGGCGGCGGTCAGGCAGTTCAGCGCAACCGCCGAGATCGAACTACAGCCGCTGAACGGTTCCAGCCGGGTTTTTGCCAATGGCCGTGAGGTGACCGGCGAGATTCGCACCCCTGAGATATCGATGCTCACCTCGCGCATGTCAGCTCTGGCCCCGGTGCGTGGGGCCATGACCCAATTACAGCGTCGCATGGGGGATGCAGGTGGCGTGGTGCTGGAAGGGCGTGATATTGGCACGGTGGTCTTTCCCGATGCCGAACTGAAATTCTTTCTGACCGCCTCGGCCGAGGAACGGGGGCGTCGCCGTTTTCTGGAACTGCAGGCCAAGGGTGACCCAGCCACCTTGGAGGCCACCATCCAGGATGTGAAACAGCGTGATGCCCAGGATGCCAGCCGCGATCTGGCGCCGCTCAAACAGGCCGACGACGCCTTGCCGATCGATTCGACCGGCCTGACCATTGACGAGGTGGTTTCCCTGATGGAACAGGCTGTGCAGAAAACACTGGCGACAAAGGGAGCATGACCATGGAGGTGATCCTGGCAAAGCGGGCCGGATTCTGTTTCGGGGTCAAGCGGGCCACCCAGATGGCCTTTGAGGCGGCCGGCAAGCATCAAAAGACCTTCACCCTCGGGCCGATCATTCATTCACCGCAAGTGGTAAAAAAACTCGAAGATATGGGTGTTGGCGTGGTGAAGGATCTGTCCGGCGTCCAGGACGGCACCGTGATTATCCGCTCCCACGGAGTCATGGCCAGCGAGTTGGATGAGGCCCATCGCAAGCAGCTTGAGGTGGTGGATGCCACCTGTCCCTTTGTCAAAAAGGCTCAGGACCATGTGAAATACCTGTCTGACGCCGGCTATGAGGTGTTGGTGGTGGGAGACGCCGATCACCCCGAGGTGCAGGGGATCGTTTCCTACGGTGATGCCAGCAGGGTATACGTGGTGGCATCGGGTGACGAGGTCAGGCAGTTGCCTAAAATGGCCAAGATGGGCGTGGTGGCCCAGACCACCCAATCCTTTGACAACCTGAAGAGCGTGGTCACCGAATGCCTGCGACGGGGGGGCGAGGTGCGGGTCTTCAATACAATCTGTGATGCCACGGCGGTTCGTCAACAGGAGGCAACCGAACTGGCCCAGCAAACGGACTGCATGGTGGTGATCGGTGGTTTCAATAGCGCTAATACCCGTCGGCTGACCGAGATCTGCACCGAGCTGCAGCCAAAGACCTATCACATCGAGACCGCTGCCGAGTTGCGACCGGCATGGTTTGTCGGGGTCAATAAGGTGGGGGTGACCGCCGGTGCTTCCACCCCCAAGTGGATCATCGACGATGTGCTGGCGCGGCTGGAAGAGATCAATAATTCACATTGAATTATCATTGAAAGTGTGTAACAGTATTTAACTCGCACTTGTTACCGGTTGGCGGTAGCAGGGGGCAAAATCAACCAGGGGGTAAGGGTCACATGACTGAGGTAAAACGGCTCAACGTAGATATGGACGAGATGGATGTTGAGCACCAGAGTAACGAATTTGCTGAACTGTTCAGCGCCAGCCTGAAGGAGCAGAAGGACCGGCCTGAGCGTGACAAAATATGGGAAGGTACGGTAGTTCGTGTTGATCCTGATACGGTGCTGGTCGACGTCGGGCGCAAGTCCGAGGGGACCGTGCCGATCAATGAGTTTAAGGACGCCGAAGGCAACATCACCGTCCAGGTGGGGGACAAGATCAAGGTTATGTCCACCCGTGATGGCGGTAACCGTCTCTCCAAGCGTCGGGCTGATCAGATGGCAGCCTGGGAAACCATCAATGAAGCCGGTGGCGAAGGCGCCATTGTTGAAGGTGTTATTGCTGCCAAGACCAACGGCGGTTTCACGGTGGCCATCGGTGGCGTGAACGCCTTCCTGCCCGCCTCCCAGGTGGATATCCGTCCCTCCGGTAACGGCGACGCCTATATCGGTTTGTCCTCCAAGTTCAAGGTGATCAGCCTGAACCAGAAGCGTGGCAACATCGTGCTCTCCCGCCGCAGTCTGCTGGAAGAGGAGCGGGCCGAGTCCCGCAAGGTCACCATGGAGAAGCTGGAAGAAGGTCAGGTTATGCAGGGTGTGGTCAAAAACCTCACCGAATACGGCGCCTTCGTTGATCTGGGCGGCGTTGATGGCCTGCTGCATGTGACCGACATCTCCTGGGGCCGCGTCAGCAAGCCGGCCGATGTCCTGACCCCCGGTCAGGAAGTAACCGTCAAGGTGCTCAAGTTCGACCGCGAGAAGGGCAAGGTGTCGGTGGGCATCAAGCAGACCCTGCCCGATCCCTGGCAGGACCTGGCAGCCCGCTACCCGGTTGGCACACGGATCTCCGGTCGCGTGGTCAGCCTGATGGAGTACGGCGCCTTTGTTGAGCTGGAAGCCGGTATTGAAGGCCTGGTGCATGTCTCTGAGATGTCCTGGACCAAGCGGGTGCGTAAGGCTGCCGACATGCTGAGTGTCGGTGACCAGGTCGATGTGGTGGTGCTGGGTGTCGACCTGCAAAACCGCAAGATATCCCTGGGCCTGAAGCAGGTCAGCGATAACCCCTGGCAGTCAATTGCAGAGCGTTATACCGTGGGTACCACACTGGAAGGCCAGATCAAGAACATGACCGATTTCGGTATGTTCATCGGTATTGAGGACGGCATCGACGGCCTGGTGCACGTTTCAGACATCTCCTGGACTAAGCGGATCAAGCATCCTGGCGACGTATATGCCAAGGGCGACCTGGTGCAGGCTGTGGTGCTGAAGGTTGACCCTCAGAACGAGCGCGTCTCGCTGGGCATCAAGCAGCTGACCCCGGATCCGTGGTCGTTGGTGCCGCAAAAATATGCTCCGGGCACCCGTCTGACCGGTAAGGTTGCCTCCACCACCGATTTCGGCGTGTTTGTCGAGATCGAGGAGGGGATTGAAGGCCTGATCCACGTTTCCGAACTGTCCCGCGAAAAGGTTCCCAGCGCCAAGGACTTTGCCCAGGTGGGTGATTCCATTGAGGCGGTGGTGCTGAGCGCCGACCCTAAGGAGCGTCGTATCTCCCTGTCGGTCAAAGGGCTGCAGGCTGCTGCTGAAAAGGCAGAGTTTGAATCCTACCTGGGTAGCCAGGGTGAAGCCACCTCCAATCTGGGCGATCTGCTCAAGAGCCGGATGGGCAAGGCCTAACACTGTCTGGGCTGCGCCAGTTGCATCGGTTGTAGTCGTTACATAAGTCAGGGGTGCGTAAGCAGCGTACCCCTGACTTTTTTGGCATTGGCGGGCATGGTGGAATTGGTAGACACAAGGGACTTAAAATCCCTCGGCCGCAAGGCTGTGCCGGTTCGACCCCGGCTGCCCGCACCACCTATAGACGCACTCGATTGGTCGGAAATGGTCTTGACGTAGCAGGCCGTTTCACCTAATGCTAACAATTCATTTTGCGAGAGTGGCGGAACTGGCAGACGCACCAGACTTAGGATCTGGCGGGCAACCGTAGGGGTTCGACTCCCCTCTCTCGCACCATTTTCCAGTAAAATCCATCCAAGTGAGGAACTCCAGATGCAGGTTCAGGTAGAAGAGATCAGCTCGGTCAAACGTAAGGTCAGTGTCGAGGTGCCGGCAGAGCGTGTCAATGCCGAGATAGAAAAGGCGTTTGCCGGTATTCAGAAAAAGGCCACCTTGTCTGGTTTTCGTAAGGGTAAGGCGCCGCTGCAGATGATCAAGAAGTTTTACCGGAATGCTATGCAGGACGAGGTGATGCGTCGTCTGTACGAGCAGACCCTGTTTCCCGCCTTGGACGAGCACAAGATCGAGCCGGTGGATGCGCCGCTGATTCAGGATATGCCGCTGGTAGAGGAGGGCACCCCCTTCAAATACGCCGCTCTGGTGGAGATCATGCCCCAGATTCTGCTCAATGAATACAGCGGGCTTGAGGTCAAGAAGGAGCGTTATGTTGCCAATAGAGCTGCGGTTGAGGCCGAGATCGAGCGGATGCGCGAGAATATGGCCCAACTGGTGCCGGTTGAAGACGCTGCTGTTGAAGAAGGTCAGGTGCTGACCGTTGACTACAGCTTCAGTGTTGCAGGTCAGCCCGCTGAGGACTCAAGTGGTCAAGGCGCCCAGGTTGAGGTGACAACCGGTCGTCTGCTGCCCGGTCTGGCTGAGGGTTTGATCGGCATGCGGATCGGTGAAACCAAGCCGATCGAGGTCACCATGCCTGAAGGAGAGGGTAACCCTGAGCTTGCTGGCAAGCAAGGCACCTTTACCGTCACGCTGAAAGAGATCAAGAAGAAGGAATTGCCGGAACTGAACGACGAATTTGCCCAGCAGTTCGGCGATTTCGAGACCATCGACGAGATGCGTACCAAACTGGCCGAGATGCGCGAACAACAGGAATTGGAGCGGATCAACACCGATCTTAAGGTGCGGGTGATTGACGCCCTGATCGCCAAGAACCCCCTTGAGGTGCCCGATTCGATGGTGCGCCGTCAGGTTGAGTTCATGCTGGAGAATATGAAACAGCGCCTGCAGAGCCAGCGCATGTCGCTGGAGATGATGGGCTTGAATGAAGAGGCCTTCAAGGCCCGTTACTGGAATGAGGCGACCCAGAAGGTAAAGGGTGGTCTACTGGTAATGGCGCTGGTGGAAAAGGAAAACATCACCGTGACCGACGAGGATCTGGAGGCACGTTACACCAAGATCGCCGCAGGCAACGAAGAGATGCTGCCCCGTATTCGCGAATTCTACGCAGCTCAGGCCAATGCGCGCAACTCGTTGGTGGCTGAATTGAAAGAAGAAAAGGCGATCGCCTTCCTGTTGGAGCAGTCGCAGCTGACCGAAGTGGACGCCGCTGAACTGACGCAGGGAAGCGAGGCCTAGAGGAGTTGAGCATGTACGTACCTATGGTGGTTGAACAATCCGGTCGTGGTGAGCGGGCCTATGATATCTATTCCCGCCTGTTGAAGGAGCGGATTGTCTTTCTGGGGGGCGAGATCAATGATCAGATGGCTGATCTGGTGATCGCCCAGCTGCTGTTTCTGGAGGCAGAGGACCCGGACAAGGATATCCACCTCTATATTAATTCGCCGGGCGGTGTGGTTACCTCCGGCATGGCGATCTTTGATACCATGCGCTACATCAAAGCGCCGGTATCTACCATCTGCATCGGTCAGGCCGCCTCCATGGGGGCGCTCTTGCTGACAGCCGGCGAGAAGGGCAAACGGTTTGCTTTGCCCCATGCGCGGATCATGATCCACCAGCCGTTGGGAGGTTTCAGCGGTCAGGCCACCGATATCAAGATTCACGCCGAAGAGATCCTGCGCATGAAGCATGAGCTGAACGGTATCCTGGCCGACCTGTCCGGCCAGCCGCTGGAGAAGGTGGAAAACGACACTGAGCGCGATTACTTCATGTCGGCGGAAGATGCCTGCGGTTATGGTCTGATCGATGCCGTTATGCAACGGAAGCCCGATGTGGGAGGTGCGCAATGAGCAGGCTCGATGGTAGTCAGGATACGCTGACCTGCTCCTTTTGCGGCAAGACCCAGGAAGAGGTCAAAAAGCTGATTGCGGGCCCGGCGGTCTACATCTGCGACGAGTGCATCGAGCTGTGTAACGACATCGTCGCAGAAGAAAGCCGCATGGAGGATGCCCTTGGTCCTGATGTAAAAAAACTGCCCAAGCCACGCGAGATCAAGGAGTTTCTCGATGAGTACGTGGTGGGACAGGAGATGGCCAAAAAGGTCCTCTCGGTGGCGGTCTACAACCACTACAAACGAATCGAGACACCCTCCAAGCCGGGCGATGTCGAGATGCAGAAGAGCAACATCCTGATTCTGGGGCCCACCGGTTCCGGTAAAACCCTGTTGGCTCAGACCCTGGCCCGCATCCTCAAGGTGCCCTTTGCCATGGCCGACGCCACCAACCTGACCGAGGCCGGTTATGTTGGCGAGGATGTAGAAAATATCATCCTATCGCTCTTGCAGGCTGCCGATTATGATGTTGAACGGGCCCAGAAGGGGATCGTCTACATCGACGAAATCGACAAGATCGCCCGCAAGGCCGATTCACCGTCCCTGACTCGTGATGTCTCCGGTGAAGGGGTGCAGCAGGCGCTGCTGAAGATTATCGAAGGAACCGTGGCCAGCATCCCCCCCAAGGGAGGCCGTAAACACCCGCAGCAGGAGTTTTTGAAGGTGGATACCACCAACATCCTGTTCATTTGCGGTGGTGCCTTTGCCGGTCTTGACGGCGTGATTCAGCAGCGGATCGGTAAGAAGACCCTCGGCTTTGGTGCCGATGTCAAAAAACGTGAAGAGAAGAAGGCCGGTGAGTTGCTGTTGCAGGTCACCCCTGAAGACCTGCTCAAATACGGTTACATACCTGAATTTATTGGCCGTCTTCCGATGCTGGCTAGCCTGACTGAGCTTGATGAAGAGGCCTTGGTACAGATCCTGACCGAGCCGAAAAATGCGTTGTCCAAGCAGTATCAGAAGCTGCTGGAGATGGAAGGGGTGCGGTTGCGTTTTTCCGACGGCGCCCTGGTGGCGATCGCCAAAGAAGCCATCAAACGCAACACCGGCGCCCGTGGTTTGCGAGCCATTTTGGAAGGTGCAATGCTTGATATCATGTATGAAATCCCGTCACAGCAGCATCTGCGGGAGGTGGTCATCAGCGAAGAAGTGATCTATCGCAAAGAGCGGCCGTTGTTGGTCTACGACCAGACGACCACCCCTGCGGCGGCGTAAAACCTGAAAAAGTGCTTGACACTGTCAAACACCATCTGGTAAAGACGACAACGCTTCACAACTTCTCTTTACATATTTCAGGAGGTGTCACGTGACGAAAGCTGAACTGATTACCGCTGTTGCTGAGAAAGCCGGTTTGAAGAAGGTAGAAGCAGAGAAGGCCGTTTCCGCCTTTATCGCAACCGTAACTGGTGCACTCAAGAAAGGTGACAAGCTGAGCCTGGTTGGCTTCGGTACGTTCAGCACCACCAAGCGTGCTGCCCGTAAGGGTCAGAACCCCCAGACTGGCAAGAAGATCACCATTGCTGCAGCAACCGTGCCCAAGTTCAAGCCGGGCAAGACCCTGAAGGAAGCGGTAAACAAGAAGTAATCAGCGCGTCACCTGTTTGTTGCGCACAGAATAACGTCTGTTGGGGCAGTAGCTCAGTCGGTTAGAGTGCCGGCCTGTCACGCCGGAGGTCGCGGGTTCGAGCCCCGTCTGCCCCGCCATTTTTTAGATTAGCAGTAAATGGGTGAATAGCTCAGCTGGGAGAGCGCCAGCCTTACAAGCTGGATGTCGGGGGTTCGATCCCCTCTTCACCCACCAATAGAGCAGGGAGGGAAAAGGTCACTTTTCCCTTTTTTCTCGAAAAAGCATCAGCCGAACATAAGCAGCACGTATGGGGTTGTAGCTCAGTTGGTTAGAGTGCCGGCCTGTCACGCCGGAGGTCGCGGGTTCGAGCCCCGTCAACCCCGCCATTATCAACCAAAGAGGGCGTTTGTCGGCGCCCTCTTTTTTCGTCTTACACTGTCCAGATCGTGAGCGCCATGGACACAGCCTACGTTGTCATACCCACCTATAACGAACGGGACAATCTGCGCCCGTTGACCGAACGTATCCTCAGCCAGCACCAATCGCTGCGTATCCTGATCGTTGACGACAACTCCCCCGATGGCACCGGCCAACTGGCAGATGAACTGGCTCGGGAAGACAGCCGCATTCAGGTGCTGCATCGTCCCGGCAAGCTGGGGCTAGGGTCAGCCTACCGGGAAGGGTTCCGTAGGGCCCTGGACCTGGGAGCCAACTATCTGATCGAGATGGATGCCGATTTTTCTCACGACCCGGCTGTACTGCCCCTGTTTCTCGAAAAGATCGCCGAGTACGATCTGGTAATCGGCTCCCGCTACATCAATGGCATCAGCGTGGTCAACTGGCCTCTGCGCCGTTTGATGCTGAGTTATGGTGCCAACGTTTACACCCGGCTGATCACAGGCCTTACCATCATGGACTGCACCAGCGGCTTCAAATGTTTTCGTCGCAGCCTGCTGGAGCGGATCGACCTTGATCGCATCACCTCCGACGGTTATTCCTTTCAGATCGAGATGCATTTCCGCTGCGCTGAGCTGGGTGCCCGCATCTGCGAGCTGCCGATCATCTTCATCGATCGTCGGGTTGGCCAGTCCAAGATGTCAAAGCGGATTGTGCGGGAGGCGGTGTTGATGGTCTGGAAGCTGAAGCTGGACAGCCTGATCCGTCAACTTTTGGGCAGGAAACGTTAGCATGTCAATGCAGACTTGGTCGCTGCTGGTTGTTGTTTGCTTCTGGTGCTGGGCTGCGGCGCTGGGGCTCTTTATCGCACGGGCCTTCCCCATAGGCCGAGGCTTTGATGCCCGTCAGGCTACGTTGTGGGGAGGGCTGGCGCTGTTCTTCGCTAGCTGCTGGGCCTTTGGTTGTACCATGGCCTGATGCCAGCCTTGTACAGGTTAGGGTTGTTATTCGCTGCTTGAAATGGTAGAGCCTTGTATAGCCTGCCGTAGCTGATCAAGCGGCAGCAATCCATGCTTCGTACCTGGTGATGACCCATGATTCAATTCCATTCCGTTTCGCTTGCCTACCAAAAAGATGCCACTGCATTGCAGAACATCAGCTGCAAGATAGCCAAGGGAGAGTTTGTCTTTTTGACCGGTCCGTCCGGCGCCGGCAAAACCACTCTGTTGCGGCTGATCTATGGCGCCCTTACCCCCACCCGTGGTCAGGTGTTGATCGATGGCCAGAACATCAGCCGTTTTAGCCGTTCGCAACTGCCGTTTCTGCGGCGTACCATCGGGGTGGTATTTCAGGATTTCAAACTGTTGCCCAATCGCACGGTGTTTGAAAACGTTGCCATTACGCTGGAAGTGCTGGGCTGGGACCGTAACGACATCAGCAAGCGGGTGATGCATATCCTGCGACAGATGGGGATGGAGTCCAAGATTCACTTGACGCCCCAGCGTCTGTCCGGCGGCGAGCAACAGCGGGTAGCCTTGGCACGGGCTTTGGTCAACAGTCCGAAGATACTGCTGGCCGACGAGCCCACCGGCAACCTTGATGATGCCAACAAACAGCAGATCATGAACATCTTCAAGGATGCCAATGTGATGGGTACCACCGTGGTGGTGGCCACCCATGATCGACGTCTGATCGAGCAGGCCCATTACCGTACCATCCGGCTGCAGGGTGGCGAACTGGCGCCAGACAAGGAGGTGGCTGATGCGGTCGTCTCGTAACGTCATCAAGCGACCCACCATGTCCCACCAAGGGGCTGGCGGACGGTTACGGTACTTTGTTGGCCGGGCCCTATCCAATATCCGGCAGAATATGTTTGTCAACGTTGTCACCATCGGCACCATTACCGTTGCCTTGCTGATTGTGGCCCTGTTCATGCTGCTGGTGGTCAACCTTGAAAACGCCGCTGAATCCTGGAGCGAGCGGGTGCAGGTCACGGTCTATTTCGACAATGACCTGGCCCCCCAGGAGCAGATTGACCTTGGTAACCGGATTCAAGCCTTGTCCGGGACAGCCAAGGTGAAGTGGGTCGGGCGCGAAGAGGCGTTGCAACGGTTCAAAGGGCGTCTGCGGGGGCAGGAGACCTTGCTTGAAGGGGTGCGTCCCGAGATTCTGCCCACCTCTTTTGAGATTACCCTCAAGAAGGGCAGTCGTAGCAGCGAGGCGGTGGATGCCTATGTCAGCCGTCTGCGTGGCGTGCCGGGCATTGGCGAGATCCAGTATGGCGAAGAGTGGGTGCGTCGTTTTAACACCTTTCTGACCTTCATGCGGCTGGTGGGGGCGCTGGTGGGCAGCTTTCTGCTGGTGGCGGTAATTTTTATCATCTCCAACACCATCCGTTTGACGGTCTATGCACGGCGGGATGAGCTGGAGGTCATGTCGCTGGTGGGGGCCACCCGCCTGTTCATCAAGATGCCGTTCCTGATCGAGGGCTTGTTGCAGGGGCTGGCTGGCGGTCTGCTGTCACTGGGCCTGATTGTGGCGATGTACCAGCTGTTTCTGCATAATGCTGGCAATTTCCTGAGTTTCAATCCGGCCACCTCCGGCCTGGCCTTCCTGCCGCTTGAGTTTATGCTGGGCCTGGTGCTGGCCGGCGCCCTACTGGGATTTGTGGGTAGCATTACCTCGCTGCGGCGTTTCATGGCGGACAGTTAGGCCTTATGCTGCGTTCCGCGCTGATCATACTTCCTCTGCTGATGTTGTTGACAGGCGTCGTACTGGCCAGCTCGCCCCAGGACGAACTGCGTGGGGTGCGGCGCGAGATCCGAGAAAAACAGACTCTGCTCAAAAAAACCAAAAAGGTTGAGGCGGCCGTATCGCAGGAACTGCAGGAGATACTGAAAAACCTTGAGCGTAAGGAAGCCGAGCTCAAACAGCTCGATCGTGACCTGACCACGGTTGAAGGGGCCATCAGCCGCACCCAGCAGGAGGTTGCGCAGGTCACCGAAGAGGCACAGCTTAAGCAGCGTCAGATCGAGCGGCGTCTTACGGCACTCTATAAGGCCGGCGAGCTGGGTGCCGTGCGGATGTTCTTTTCAGCCGAAAGTTTTCCGCAGATGGCCGAAAACATCCGTTATATGCGCTCGGTGCTTGAGCATGACAAGCGGATTTTTGCTGAATATAACCAGAAGCTTGAAGAGTTGCGCCAGCTGAAGACACGGCTTGAAAAGGACGCCTCGCGCAAGGAACGGCTCAAAGGGACCATCGCCTCCAAGAAGCAGGAGATCGAACAGGAAAAGCAGAGAAAGGCCAGCTACCTCTCCAAGGTACAGGGGGATCGCAAGTCCTACGAACAGTCGATCAAGGTGCTGCAAGCCAATGCGGCCCGGCTGCAGAACATGATGGAGCGGCTGGAGGCCGAGAGCCGACGCCGGGCCTTCCAGAAGCAGGCGAAACCCGGCAGCCGCAAGCTGCCTCCTGAGCTGCCGCCGGTTCCTGACCGCGGTTTCGCCTCCCAGAAGGGGCGTATGCCGATGCCGGTACGGGGCGAGGTGGTGGAGGGTTTTGGCAAGCACAAACACCCAGAGTTTAATTCCTACACCTTCACCAAGGGAATTTTTATAGCGGCAGCTGCCGGTGCCGAGATCAAGGCGATTTATGAGGGAACAGTCATCTTTGCCGACTACTTCAAGGGCTACGGCAACATGGTGATTGTTGACCATGGTGGCGGCTATTTTACCCTGTATGCCCATGCCAGCCGGATTTCCCGCAAGGTGGGCAGTGAGGTCAAACGGGGTGACACCCTGGCCCTGGTGGGTGATGTTGATTCAACCCGTGGCCCGGTGCTCTACTTTGAAGTCAGGCATCAGGGTAAACCTCAAGACCCGTCGGGCTGGGTGCGCTAGGGGTGAAAAAAATCGTTTCTTGAGAGTAGTTGTTGTAGTATAGGAAATCAGTATTGTTTCACGATCAAGCGGAGGATGAAACGCGCATGCAGAAGCCTGGCAGAACCAAAAAGGTGGCCCTTGGATTTATGGTGGTGGCAATTGCCCTGATCACCTTTATCGGTATCAGCACGCAACGTCGCTGTAACGCCCAAGGCGGCAACGATTACGAATATATCGGTTTGTTCACCGATGTGATGACCATCGTCAAGAAGAACTACGTGGAAGAGGTAGATTCCAAGAAACTGATTTACGGCGCCATCAACGGCATGCTGGCGGCCCTTGATCCCCACAGCTCCTTCATGACCCCCGACACCTTCAAGGAGATGAAGATCGATACCAAGGGCGCCTTTGGTGGCCTGGGTATCGAGATCAGCATCAAGGACGGCATCCTGACGGTTATTTCACCGATTGAGGACACCCCGGCGCAACGGGCCGGTATCAAGGCCGGTGACCAGATTATCAAGATCGATGATCGCTTTACCAAAGACCTTTCGATCACCGACGCGGTCAAGCGGATGCGCGGCCCCAAGGGCACCAAGGTGGTGCTGACCATCATGCGGGAAGGTTTTGACCGCCCTAAAGAGTTTCCGCTGCTGCGCGATATCATCCAGGTCAAGAGCGTCAAGTCGCGTCTGTTTGACGGCGGGTACGGTTACGTGCGGGTGGCCCAGTTCCAGGAGCGGACCGATGAGGACTTTGCCAAGGCCTTGAAGAGTCTGGTGGACGAAAATAAGGGCAAACCGCTGGCTGGCCTGGTGCTGGACCTGCGCAACGATCCCGGCGGGCTGCTGGATCAGGCAGTCAAGATTTCCGACCATTTTGTGGAGAACGGCAAGCTGATCGTCTACACCGCTGGTCGTGAAAAAGAATCCAAGATGCAGTTTGTTGCCAGCAACCGCAGCAAGGAGCCCGGTTATCCGATTGTAGTGCTGATCAACGCCGGCAGCGCCAGCGCCTCCGAGATCGTGGCAGGAGCCCTGCAGGATCATAAGCGTGGCATCGTGATGGGCACCCAGAGCTTCGGCAAGGGCTCGGTGCAGACCATCATCCCGCTTTCCGATGATTCCGGTCTGCGTCTGACCACGGCCCGCTACTATACCCCGCTTGGGCGCTCGATTCAGGCCAAGGGGATCACCCCGGATATTGTGGTGGAGCAGGTGGAGCTGCCCAAGGAGCCGACCAAACGGGAGATGATGTTCGTACGTGAAAAGGACCTTGAAAACCATTTTGAAGGCGACGGCAGCACCGCAGATAAGCCTGCAGACAAGCAGGACGAGCCCAAGGAGAAGGACAAGAAGCCCCTTGATCCCCTCAAGGTTGACTACCAGCTGATGCGGGCCGTGGATCTGCTCAAGAGTTGGGACATCCTCAAGACCCTGGGTTCGGTGAACAAGTAGATGGCACAGAAGCCACGCCAGCCCCGCACTAATCGCTACAAAAAACAGAACGGCAAGGGCCTCACCGCCCTTGCCGTTTTCCTTGTGCTGCTATTGGCCCTGCTGGTGGGGGGCTACTATTTCTTTGCCTGGCAGCAGCAGGAAGAGGTGTTTAAGCCGCAACAACACGCTGCTCCTGCTATACCGCACGTTGCGCCGCCGGCCTCACCCGTTCCGGTTGATGCGCTGCCGAACAAGGAACCAGGGCCTGATTGGGAACACTACACCGACGATACCCCCCGGCCTGCTATAAAGCTGCCACCCGCGCAGCAGCCGTTGTCGGCAGGCAAGGCCGAGCTGGCCATCATTGTGGATGATATGGGCAGTTCGCTCCAGGAATTGCGCCGTCTGCTAGCCATCGGGGTGCCGCTTACCCTGGCGGTGATCCCCGGTCTGCGCCATGACCGTGAGGTGGCAGCCCTAGCCGACAGCCAGGGGGCCGAGGTGATGCTGCACCTACCGATGCAGTCCAAGGAATATCCGCGCCGACGACTGGAGGCCAATGGTCTGTTGCTGAGTTACGATCAGGCAAAGCTGCAGCAGCTGGTGGAAGGCTATTTTACCCAGGTTCCCCAAGCCAAGGGAGCTAACAACCATATGGGCTCAGCCTTCACCGAAGACGAACCGCAGATGCGCGCTGTGCTGTCACTGCTCAGTCAGCGGGGTCTGTTCTTTGTGGACAGTGTCACCACACCAGCGTCGGTGGGTTCTCGGCTGGCCGCCGAACTGGGGATGAAGAGCGCGCGGCGGGATGTGTTTCTGGATAACGAACAGCAGGAAGCCTATATCATGGGTCAGTTGAGCACGGCGGTTAACCGCGCCCGCAAGACCGGCCGGGCGATCGCCATCTGCCATCCCCATCCCGTAACCATCGCCACCCTGGCCAAGGCCTTGCCAACCCTGCAGCAGCAAGGCATTACCCTGGTATACGCCTCACGACTGGTCCGTTAGGCATCCAGCAGCGTACCGATCCTTCGGTGCAGTTCCTGCAGCTGGCGGTAGCGCGGTTCCTGCAGCACCTGCTGGGGATGTTCCTCATCCACCGGATGCACCGCCAGCCAGCTGTTGCGTAATCCCCCGTCGTAGCCCGCCAGTGATTCGTTCAACAGCAGGTACAGCTGATCCCGCACACCGTCAAATAGGCCTTCGCTGAAACCGGTCAGAGAAACCGTCCGCTCCAGGAGCGCTGAGCCATGCTGATCAAGCTGCATAAAGCGCAGCCGGTACCCACCGTCGTCATCCGCGCTGGGCAGAAAAACCGCCACCGATTCCCGGGCGCTTTCCCGGATCATCTGCAGCGACAGGGCGTGGACCTCGCTGTTGACCGGCAGGTGATAGAGGGTGTTGCAGAGCAGGGTTACAAAACAGTCGCTGTGTAGAAAACCACGGCTGGTGCGGTCGCCAGATTCATAGAAAAACCCCTTGGCGGTCGGGCCATCCAATGATGCGCCGCAGATCACGCAGTGGGCCGGAATCCCTTCCAGTCGGGCCAGAAAGGCCTCCTTCTTCTGGCTTTCCTGTTCTTTCAGCCAACGGTGGTAGAGATAGGCGCGTGGTTCAGGGGTGGCATCGTAACTGGTCAGGATATCCTGGGCCAGTTCGCTGAACTGGCCATGCACCTCGGTGTCGCGGGCATGGCCAAGAATCGGGTAGATCTTGCCGTCCGGATTGGTGTTGAGGCTTTCCACCTTGGGGCTCTTGGAGATATAGGTCTCCAGGCAGCGGTAGCCGCGGTTGATGGCAAAGGCCTTCAGCAGGGTGCGCTGATCCTTGAAAATGCCGTCGTATTTGATCCGGTTGTCGATCAGGCAGGGGATCAGCGACAGCGATTTTTTGTCAATGCCGCGCTGGTCGAACAGGGCGAAGATATGCTTGCAGTTTTCCAGGCTGGGCATGTCCTTGACCGGTATCAGCACCCGGTCGGCGGCGTAGAGCGCGTTCTGGGTCAGGATGTTCAGGTCGGGCCGGGTGTCGATCACCACGATCCCCGACAGCCCTGATTCCGCCATCATGCGGCAGAGCGCCATCGGCCCCTTAAACTCAGGATACAGCTCGGTCAGGTGGTTGGAGGAGGGGATGTACTGCACGCCATAGTGCCCCTGCAGCACCAGTTCCGTAGCCGGCACACCGTTCAGCAACTCCTGCACCGTGCCGTGCTGCTGCTGTCCCTTCAGTTCGAACATCTTGTCCACCGTAAAGTGGTTGTCGAAGGAGAGGATGGTCACCATCAGCTCCGGCTGCATCGCCTTGAGGTAGATCGCCAGGTTGGTGGCCAGGGTGGTCTTGCCGACGCCGCCCTTTTCGGACGAGATGGTCAGGATAAACGGGAAGGTGTGCATGGCGCGCATCATAGGCAAAAGCAGCACCCCGGTCAACCTTGCTGTGAACGGCCGGTTTGACCGCGCTACGGCGCTGTGCTAGGGTGCCGCCATGGACCTTTTTGGCGACCGGACCATCATCAGCGTTTCACGCTTCACCTCTTTGCTGAAGGACGTGCTGGAGGAGAACTTCAGCCACGTCTGGCTGGAGGGTGAGCTGTCCAACCTTTCCCAGCCCGCCTCGGGGCATCTCTACTTCACCCTCAAGGACAGCGGCGCCATGCTGCGCTGCGTCATGTTCCGCAGCAGCGCCAAGGCGCTCAAGTTCCGCCTGCAGGAAGGCCAGTCACTGATCGTGCGGGGCAGGGTCTCGGTCTACGACCAGCGGGGCGAGTACCAGCTGATCTGCGAATATCTGGAACCCCAGGGCGCCGGCGCCCTGCAACTGGCCTTCATGCAACTGAAGGAGCGCCTGGCCGCGGAAGGGCTGTTTGACGAGGCCCACAAACGGCCCTTGCCGGTCATGCCGCGCCGGGTGGGGGTGGTCACCTCCGCCAGTGGCGCCGCTATCCATGACATCCTGAATGTGCTTGGTCGCCGTTTTGCGGCGCTGGAGGTACTGCTGTATCCGGTGCGGGTGCAGGGAGAAGGGGCTGGGGCTGAGATCGCGCAGGCCATTGATGACCTGAACCGGCTGCAGGCGGCCGATGTGCTGATTGTGGGGCGGGGTGGTGGCTCGCTGGAGGACCTGTGGGCCTTCAACGAGGAGGCTGTCGCCCGGGCGGTGGTCCGCTCCCGGATTCCGGTCATCTCGTCCGTTGGCCATGAAACCGACTGGACCATCTGCGATTTTGTGGCCGACCTGCGTGCGCCGACCCCTTCGGCGGCGGCGGAGCTGGTTTGCGCCAGCAGTGAAGAACTGTTGCAGCGGCTGGAAAGTTTGCAGCACCGCTTGCAGCAAGCCCTACAGGGACAGTTGGCTTTGCTGCAGCGTCGCCTGGAAGGACTTGGCCGTGCCCTGCACGATCCGAGTCTGCTGCTGGGACACCTGGGGCAGCGGGTGGATGACCTGTCCGAGCGGCTGGATAACGGGCTGCGTAACCTGCTGGCCCGGCGGCGGGAGCAGCTGGCCCGGCTGGAACAGGGCCTGGCCGGTCAGCACCCTTCAGTCCGGGTCGCCGCACTGCGGCAACAGCTGCAGCTGCTTTCGGAACGGGCCGAACGCCGGGTAACGGCGCTGCTTGATCATCTGGGCAGGGAACAGGGTGAGGCGATCGCCCGTCTGGATACACTGTCGCCGCTGCAGACCCTGGCGCGGGGCTACAGCGTGGCTGAATCCGTGAGCGACGGCAGGGTGGTGCGTGCGAGTGATCAGCTTACGGTGGGGCAGCAGTTGCGCCTGAGGCTGGCGCGGGGTGGGGCACTCTGCCGGGTGGAGCAAACGTCAACTTGATGGCGTGCATTCTCTTTGTCACACATCGAAATCTTTTAACGCAAAGGCCCGAAGACGCTATGTAGCCCTGAAGGCAATCAGGTGTCATGTGTAAAGGCCGTTCTCTGCGTCTTTGCGCCCTGTCTTTGTAGCTTTGTGTTACGTGCTTTTCGAGATCAGCCCTCCCGCCAGCATTCCCTGTTCCATCCCGGTCACCCGCACCGTCACTTCCTGGTTCAGCAGTTCAGGCCCGCCTGGATAACGCAGCTCCAGGTAGTTGCGGGACAAGCCGGTGAGCATGCCCTGCTGCAGATCGTGGCGCAGGCCAAGCACCTGCAGCGTCTGTCCAACGAAACGCTGTTGAAACGCCGTCCGCTTTTCTGTTGCCAGCTGGCGCAACCGTTCGGCCCGCCTGGTGATGACCTGTGGCGGCACCTGATCAGGCAGCTCAGCCGCCGGGGTGCCGGGACGGCGGGAGTAGGGGAAGACGTGCAGATCGGCCAGCGGCAACTGTTCCACCAGCCGATAGGTGGTCTCGAACTCCGCTTCGGTTTCGCCGGGAAAGCCGACAATCAGGTCGGCGGCAATAAAGGCATCCGGCAGGGACGCAGCGGCCCGCTCTACCACACTGCGGTAGAAGTCGGCCGTGTACCGCCGTCGCATCCGTTCCAGCACCGTGTCGCAGCCGCTCTGCAGCGGGATGTGCAGGTGGGGGCAGAGACGGCTTGAGGCCACAAAGCAGTCCAAAAGTTCGTCGGTCAGTTCGTTGGGCTCGATGGAGCCCAGCCGCAGTCGGGGGATGGTGGACAGCTGCTCAAGCTGTCGCACCAGCTCGGTCAGGCTGGTAGTGGGCTGCTGATCCAGACCGTAGGCCCCCAGATGGATGCCGGTCAGCACCACCTCCTGATACCCGTTGGCGGCCAGCCGTTGCACGGTGGTGATCACCTCGTCCGCTGACGCGCTGCGGTTTGGCCCGCGCGCCGCCGGCACGATGCAGTAGCTGCAGCCGTTTTCGCAGCCGTTCTGTACTTGCAGAAAGGCGCGGGTGTGCTCAAGGTGGCTGGTGATCCGTAACGGGCCGGCTGCTGTAAGCGTACTCAGGTCGGTCACCTGGTTGTCGCCCTGGACAAGGGCCTCCACGATCCGCTGTTTTTCCTCGTTGCCCAGCACCTGATCCAGCTCCACCATGGCGGCCAGCGCCTCGGGCTGCACCTGGGCGTAACAGCCGGTGGCCACCACCCGGGCCGCCGGATTCAGTCGACGGGCGCGGCGGATCAGCCGGCGTGATTCAGCATCGCTGCGGCTGGTCACCGTGCAGCTGTTGATCAGGTACAGATCGGCCTGGGTGTTAAACGGCACCAGCTGCCAGCCGGCGGCCTTTAGCTGTTCGGCCATGGCGGCGGTCTCAAACTGGTTGACCTTGCAGCCCAGGGTGGCGATGGCGATCCGTTTGTGTGTAGCGTTGTTCATCGGTTTGCTTATGGCAGGATCGGGTTCAGTTCAACCCGGCTGCCAATTCCCTTCTCCTTGGCCGACGGTTTGTAGATGTTGTCCCCCTTCAGGAATAGCCGCTCCTGGGCCATCTTGCCGCCATCGGTCAAAAAGGCACGCACCGTGGCCACCCGGTCGGCGGCCAGCTGCTTCAGCTCGGCATCACCCACTTTCGTGTTGGCAATGATCAGCTTGGTCATCTCGGCATCGGGTAGTTCCTTCAACATGCCGATGAAATTGCGCGGCTTGGGGAACTTCTCCTTCTGATAGACCCGCTTCAGGTAGCGCGACTGCTCATTGGGCTCGATGGTCAGCTTGTCAGCCGACTGCACATTGCCCCCCTTGCCGGACTTTACCAACTCAAGGTACTTTTCCTGACGCATCTTCCTGGCCAGCAGTTTGCTGCGGTAGCCTTCGGCGTCCCGCTCCTTGTCCACGTACCCCTTCAACTCCACCTTCAGTTCCGGCCGGTCATTCAGGCCTCTGGCCAGAGTCAGCAGCTTCTGCTGCTCCGCTGGGGCCAGCTTCGTGCTGCCGTAGGCAAACGGCACACTGCTCAGGTCTTCGCCGGAGCCCGCCATCGACGACAGCAGGGCAAAGGGCGAGGTGGCTGCTTTGATGAAGAGGTTTTTCACCACCTGCCAGACCACGCCCCAGACGCTGAACTGGGGGTCATCGGTGCGACCGGTCACCGGCAGGTCCAGATGGATCTCGCCGTTGCGGTCTTTCAACAGGGCCACCCCCAGCTTGATCGGCAGGCTGGTGGCCTTGTCGCTGGGGACCTGCTTGCCAAAGGTAAACTGGTCCACAAACACCTTGTTGGAGGCCTTAAGGACTTTGTCTTCAATATGGTACTTCAGATCGAGGTACAGCTTGCCCTTGTCGATCAGATAGCCCAGGTAGGTGCCGGCATAGGGGCTGACCGGCGACAGCTCGATATCCTTGAAGGAGATGGTCAGATCCACAAACAGGTCATCCCGCAGCGGGTTGATCTGCCCCCTGATCAACAGCGGCGAGTGATTCTCCAGACTGCCCCGCAGATCCACATCGGCAAACTGGTTCATGGCCGACGACAGCCCGGTCACCCGACCACCCAGCTTCTGGAAGGTGGTCTTGAACTGCTGTGGCAGGTGGGCGTCGCTAAAGGCGATGGTGCCATCCTGGATTGTGACCTCATCGATCCTGATCTGCGGTGCACCAGCCGGCGTTGCCGCTGCAGCCGTGGCCGTTGCCGGTTTGGCTGGTTTGGGTCTGTTTTCCTGCCCAGTGACCTGTGACCCTTGTCCCTTGTCCTGCTCGGTGCTCACCAGGTTCTGCAGGTTCAGGGTGCGGTCCTTGCGCACCGCAATGCGCGAATAGACGTCATTCAGGGCGATCTGGCGGATGGAGAGACCAAACGGGGCCAGGGTGCCCCGGATCTGATCCAGTTGCAGGCTTTCCCATTTCAGCAGATCCTCCTGCTGGGCCTCATCCACGGCGTGAAAGCTGCGTAGGCCGGTGTTGCCGCTGAAGCTGCCGCGCAGCGTGCCGGCCTTGTCCTGGCGCAGGTTCAGCCGTAACCGGCTGTCCAGGGTACCGCCCATCAGCGTCACATGCAGGTTGTCCGGCAGATAGGGATCAATATCGCTGATCGGCAAACGGCTGAAACTGAGGCTGCCCTGATAGGCAAAGGGCTGCGGCGTCAGGCTGCCCTGGGCCCTGATCGGTGCATTCTTGCCGTAGCTGGCATTGAAGCTGAGCGGCATCGGCTTAAAGAGCGGCCCCTGCAGGTTGCCGGTGGCCAGCCTGATGTTGCGCAGGTTCAGGCTGGCCGGTTCTGTAAGGCTGTTATCCTTAAAACCGACATTCAGGCCGCTGACGTTAATCTGCTTCACCAGCCAGGCCAGCGCCTGCTGATCGTCTTTTTTCGGCTTTTGGGGAGGCTCCGGGGCAGGGGAGCTGTTGGTTTCATCCGGCTGCTTGGCCACCAGCAGCGCCTGGGGCGATAGCGAGCCGTCCCGCTCACGGGAGAGCGTCACCGTGCCGCCGGTCAGCTTGATCTCGCCCACCTCGGCCCGGTTTTGCTGCTGGTTGTAGCCGATGCCGGTCAGATCAAGGCGCGCCAGCTTGATGCCGTCTGTGGCGCCGAACGGGGCAGCCAGCTTCTGCAGCGAAAGGGCGATGTCGTGGGCGTTCAGGCCGTCGGCCGCTGTAAATTCCGCTGTGCCGGTCAGACCCAGGTTGCCGCTGATCGGTCTGGTCAGCCATGTCTGCAGGTAGGGCCAGCCCTGCTGCAATTTGATGTTGCTGAGATCAAAGGTCGTGGTGGCCGCCAAAGGTGTGATCACCGCCGTTCCCTTGGCGCTGAATTGCTCACCGTTGTCACCTTTCAGCCCCAGCTCATAACTGGATTGAGCGTCTTTTTCTGTGGAGATGTTGGCCAGCGTGGCATTGATTTCAGACAAGCGCGCCTTAAAACCACCCTTGGGCTGGCGGTCGTTGAAGCTGAGTGAGCCGTTTTTCAGCTCGGCCCTGGCTATCTTCAGCCGCAGTGGCGGGCCGCTGTCTGCCTTTTTGGTTGCCGGTTGTTTTGCAGTCTTGGGCGGCCCTGCCAGGCGCTGGAAGTTCAGCTTTCCTTTTTCATCGCGGCTGGCCTGCAGCTGCAGGCCCTCCAGGCGCACCAGATCAAGGTCCACCAGCCGCCTGAAGACCTCGATGGTTTTGGCCTGCAGATCAAAGCGGTTAAACGAGGCCAGCGGCGTACCGTTCTTTTCAACCAGCTGCAGATCATCCAGCCGGGTCAGGCCGCTGATGGTCAGTTCCGGCTGCTGCGAGGCATGCACCCGGTAGCAGAGCGCCAGGTCCAGGGTCAGGCTGCCCTTGGCAAGCTTCACCGGCAGATCGGCCGGCAGGTAGGCCAGGTAGTGGGGCAGGTTCAGCCGGTCCAGCTTCAGGTTGAGGGTGGTTTCCATCGATTTGGCCAATGGTTTGGCCTTGCCTTCAAAACGCAGCGGCGCGCCGTTTATCACCGCCGAAAAGAGCGGGTCGGTGTATTTGTTGGCCAGATGGGGGATGTTGCTGATAAACGGGATCGCCAGCTGCAGTTCCCGCACCGTGTGTTGCTTGCCTCCGGCCACCGCCACGGCCCGGTCGTCAAACAGAAAGGTGCCGTCGCTGATCGAGATATTATTGATCGAAAAGCGGGGCGGGCCGCCGCTACTCTCTTTTTTGGGCTGCCGGGCCAGATGGTCCAGGATATCGGAAAAATTATAGCGGTTATCGGCGCTGCGCACCAACCGCACATTGGGCTTATCAATGCTCAGGCGATCGGCCACAATGCCGAAGCGGTAGAGTGAAGAACTGCTCAGCGAGGCGGTCAGGCTGCCCAGCTCCACAAAGGGGGTGCTAGCGTCCGGCTCAAAGAGGCGGAAACCCTCCACCGTGACGGTCATGCCGAACGGGTTGATCCGCACCTTGGCGATGCTGGCCTTGCGGTTAAGCGCCGTGGCGATCCCTTTTTCGGCCTGGCTGCGTACAATGCCCGGCAGCACCAGCACCATAAACAGCAACACCAACGTAACAACGCCACCCCCCCACAGGGCCAAGGGTTTCCAGTGCTGCTGCAGCCAGCTCAGCGCCTTTTTTCCGTACATGACAGCCTCCTCCGCTCGGGTGATCAGGGGTATAACTATACCGCACTGGGCGTAAAGTGGAAGCAGCTGATTGAAAAACGTACCACTTCGGCTATACTGGGCCGGCAAGCATAAGATCGAAACACAGATGCACAGCACAGAGAAAAGTATGTTACAGCACCTGTTGAACGGAATAAAGGGAGTCAGCTATGGCTTTTGATCAGACTAAGTTCGATAAAATAACCTTGTTGGCTAAAGATTACGGCGCAACTAAGTTGATCCTCTTCGGTAGCGCCCATGACACACCAGAAGAGGCCCGAGATATCGATCTAGCCTGCGATGGCGTTTCTGGCTGGAAACTCTATGAGCTTGCTGCAAAGCTTGAGGAAGAGATTGATATGCCGCTTGATCTTGTGCCGCTTTCCCCATCGACCCGGTTCACGCAAATGATCGAACGTAGAGGAAGGCGGCTGCTATGAATCTTGCCGAACTGCGTGAAGAAATTAGCATTGAACTTGAAATGATGGGCATGGTTGTGAGCGAGGCGGTTTCATTATTGAACGATATTGCCGATGATGCAGAGCCAACTGTTCGGGAGAAAACAGCTGCTGCAGCTTTCCTAGCCCAGTTTTACGGCGGCATTGAAAATATCCTCAAGCGGATTCATCGTTACCACGGTATCCCTCTGCCTGTCGGTGATGCGTGGCATATTGACGTTTTTAAAAGGTTTTGCAATCCCTCCCACGCCCCGTTCCCCGTTTTGTTCGACCATGAATTGGCAGCAGACCTGGCCCCCTTCCGAAAATTCCGCCATGTTGTCTATCATGGCTATGGCTTCCAGTTTGACTGGAGCCGGATGAAGGAAGGACTGAGGGCCGTAGAAAGTGTTTATTCACGTTTTGGCGCTTCTGTAACGGAGTATGTCACCAGGCTTGCAGCCTAAAAGGGCTCTGTGCCCTCTCTGTCTCTGTGTTTCATTGTAGTTCAACCACTAAGGAGGAATCACCCCTATGATCAGCCCCAAGATGGCCGATAGCCTCAACAAGCACATGAACCTGGAACTGTTCTCCGCCCACCTCTATCTCTCCATGTCTTCCTGCGCCAACGAACTGGGCCTGAAAGGCGCCGCCACCTGGTTTCTGGTGCAGTACCAGGAAGAGATGATCCATTTCATGAAATTCTACCGCTACCTGGTGGATCAGGGGATCAACGTCACCATCACCGCCAGCAAGGCCGTGCCCAACAGGTACAAGACCCTGTTGGAGATGTTTGAAAAGACCCTGGTACACGAGCAACTGATTACCTCCTGCATCAACGAGCTGACCGAACAGGCCGTGAAGGAAAAAGATCACGCCAGTCAGATATTCCTGCAGTGGTTTGTTACCGAACAGATTGAGGAAGAGAACAACGACCGCGATATCATCGCTAAACTGAAGCTGGTGGGCAGCAACGGCCACGGCGTGCTGATGGTGGATAATGAACTGGGCCAGCGGGTATTCGTGGCTGTGCCGGGCGCCACCGTGCCGATCCAGGTGATGTAGCCCTCACCCGGCCTGCGGCCACCCTCTCCCGCAGAGGGGAGAGGGGATACCAAGTAGCTCCCCCTACCTTTAAAGGGGCAGGGGGTACTCCTGTGATGCAGACGATGGTTATCACCCCCCTCCCTTTATGGGAGGGGGCAGGGGGAGGGCTGAGTAGACAGATCATGCCGATTAATCTGACTCAGACGGCAAGGGAATTGAGAAAGCGCTCAACTGATGCTGAGCAAGCCCTTTGGAAGCATCTGAAGGGGCGGCAGTTTTGTGGAATGAAATTTAGAAGACAAGAACAAATCGGTCGCTTTATTGCTGATTTCGTCTGCTATGAAAAACGCCTGATAATTGAGGCCGACGGAGGACAGCATGCAGTTGAAAAGGAAAAGGACCTCGAACGTACTGCCTGGCTGGCCTCCCAAGGTTTTACCGTGTTGAGATTCTGGAACAATGATGTTCTGAAGAATATAGATGGGGTTTTGGAGGAGCTGCGCAGGCAGTGTTGCGAAATCCCCTCACCCGGCCTGCGGCCACCCTCTCCCGCAGAGGGGAGAGGGGATACCAAGTAGCTCCCCCTACCTTTAAAGGGGCAGGGGGTACTCCTGTGATGCAGACGATGGTTATCACCCCCCTCCCTTTATGGGAGGGGGCAGGGGGAGGGCTGAGTAGACAGATCATGCCGATTAATCTGACTCAGACGGCAAGGGAATTGAGAAAGCGCTCAACTGATGCTGAGCAAGCCCTTTGGAAGCATCTGAAGGGGCGGCAGTTTTGTGGAATGAAATTTAGAAGACAAGAACAAATCGGTCGCTTTATTGCTGATTTCGTCTGCTATGAAAAACGCCTGATAATTGAGGCCGACGGAGGACAGCATGCAGTTGAAAAGGAAAAGGACCTCGAACGTACTGCCTGGCTGGCCTCCCAAGGTTTTACCGTGTTGAGATTCTGGAACAATGATGTTCTGAAGAATATAGATGGGGTTTTGGAGGAGCTGCGCAGGCAGTGTTGCGAAATCCCCTCACCCGGCCTGCGGCCACCCTCTCCCGCAGAGGGGAGAGGGGATACCAAGTAGCTCCCCCTACCTTTAAAGGGGCAGGGGGTACTCCTGTGATGCAGATGATGGTTATCACCCCCCTCCCTTTATGGGAGGGGGCAGGGGGAGGGCCGCCATGAAGATCCGTTTCTGCGAGCATAGCCCCAAGGGCAAGAGCCGGCTGGTGAAACAACTGGCCGCCGAGTTTCCGGGGCTGGATGTCAAGGTTAAGGGTTGTTGCAAGCAGTGTAAAACCTGCCGCAGCACCCCCTTCTGCCTGGTTGATCAGCAGCTGGTGAGCGGGAATAGTTGGGATGAGTTGTTTCTAACCTTGCGAAAACGGCTAACTATTTGATTCTGTTTATATTCGAATTATTGAATGTTTAAGCATAGTTGTTGCATTTTTCAAATAATCAGGTGTATAAGAAGCGTGTTTGTACTAGCTGTCGTAGTAGATTTGTTGCAGCGCAACACAGCCTGCAACGGCAGCAAACGAACCAATGAGTTGACGGTGTGTTTCGCACCACACCATATCCCAAGCAGCACATTTTCTATGAAAAAGGAGAGATGTATGCGCAAGGCAAACAAGTTGATGCTGGCCGCCGTACTGGCTGTAGCCCTGCCCACCGGCGCCTTGGCCGCCGAGGCCGACCTGCAGGTCAAGATCGACAAGCTGTCCCAGCAGATGGAGGACCTGAAGGGCCAGGTTCAGAAGATCGAAGATAAGTCCCTGGGTAAGTGGTTGACCATTGGCGGCAGCTACCAGTTCCGCATGGACAGCCTGCATGGCAAGACCGCTGCGTATGTTGATGCAATGGGGACCTTTGAAAACACAGTTGGCGCTTACATGATGTATGACGCTGCTCCTAGTATGGTCCTTTTACAAACCATTCAGCCTGATTTGGCTAAAGTATCTAAAGTGTCGCAGATACCTACCTGGATGGGTGCTTATGCTCCTATCCTTGGTTACATGACACCAGCTGCCATGGATATGGTTGGCTCCTATAAGCCGAAGAATGAAACTCTCTACACCAATAAGTTCGCCCTGGATCTGAAGGCCAAGGCCACCCAGGATGTGACCGTCAACGTCAAGCTGGGTATGTATAAGGTGTTCGGCTCCCAGGATGATAATGCGGTTACCGGCAACGCCTACTTTGCCGACCGCACCGGCGTGTTTGACGGTACCCTGGGCCACGTGGCCTCCGACAGCAAGCTGAACGTGGATCGGGCCTATGCCACCTGGAGCAACATCATGGAGCAGCCGATCTGGTTGTCAGTAGGTCGTCGCCCCTCCACCGATGGCGCCCCCACCAACCTGAAGAGCAACAATGAGCGTCCCGGCAACGGCGGCACCCCGGCCCTGCTGGTCAACTACGCCTTTGACGGCATGACCCTGGGCTATGCCCCGGATATCGAGATGCTGCCCGGCTTCTACACCAAGGTCTGCTACGGTCGTGGTTTTGATTCCGGCTTCCGCGGCACGGTCACCAACAGCCTGAAAGACACCGACATGCTGGGCGTGGCGGTGATCCCGGTGGATACCGATCCGCTGCGGGTCTGGATGCAGTGGAACCGTGGTTTCAACATCTTTGACTTCCCGGTCATGAACGACACCGCCTTCGGTAACACCGCCCCCACTGTGAATCTGGGCTCCATCGACTGGTACGGCATCGGCGCCATGTCGACCCTCAAGAAGGTCGGCCCCGGCGACCTGAACTTCTTCGTGGACGGTGGTATCAGCAAGACTCATCCCAACAGCAATATTTCCGGTCAGGCCATGTTCCAAGGTCTGCTCACGGGTTCACCGTTTAATCCTGACATGACCCCTGAAAGTAAGACCGGCTACGCCGTGTTTGCCGGCCTGCGGTATGACCTGCCCAGCCGCACCAAGCTCGGTTTTGAGTACAACTACGGTTCCAAAAACTGGATCACCTTCTCCCCGGCAGCCGATGATATGTGGACCAGCAAGGTCGGTACCCGCGGTCATGTCTTCGAGCCGTACATCATCCAGGAGCTGGACCTGAAGCCGATCTCCTCCTACTTTGCCAAGGCCTTCTTCAAGCTGGGCTACCAGTACTATGACTTTGAGTACACCGGCAGCAACAACTGGGTCGGCGCACCGCTGGAGATCTCCAAGCTGACTGGCAACGAAATGCTGCTGCAGGCTCCGGTCGACAAGGCCCATGACATCTACGGCACCTTCGAAGTGCATTTCTAAGACGTAGCAGGCAGTTCCTTCTGTGTGGTAGGGCGGGTCTTCGGACCCGCCCTTTTTTGTTGCCTGATTGACGGTCACGTAGGAATAAGCTATGGTAACACCATGCCAACCCTGCTTATTGAAGATGGTTTCAAGTTTTTCTTTTACGCAAACGAACACCTGCCCATGCATATTCATGTTGCTCGTGGTGATGGCTATGCCAAAATAGATTTAGTTGCTTTGGATGTTGTTGAAAGTTGTTTTAAGAAGCCGGAATTGAAGAAAGTGATGAATATTGTGAAACTACACCGGACTGATTTTGTGAGGTGCTGGCATGAATACTTCAATAAGCGCTAAAGCCGTTCACTTCGATGAACAGTATTTGCATGTTGAGCTTGCTGATCGCCGAATTCTTTCCACGCCTATGGAATGGTACCCTGAGTTACAGCAAGCAACACTTGCCCAACTGAAGCATTACACCTTTATCTGCCGGAATACCGGTATCGAATGGCCCGACATTGATTATCACTTAAGTGTTGAAGCCATGTTCGCCGGCAGGGAGCAGTTGCAGGCCGCATGAAGACGGTCATCGTTAACACCGGTTCTGTTGAAGCGTACTTTAAGCGTGGACAGGCGCTAGCCCGGCAGGTTGACCAGGCTGAAACCCTTGTGCCTGAGTTTACCCTTACCTTCGAAGACCCGGCCGATATGTTTGCGGTGATGAGCCCGGCCCGTTTGGCCCTGTTTCGGGCCGCCAAGGCAGGCTCGGCGTCCATCAGCGCACTTGCGCAACAACTGCAGCGTGACCGCAGCAGTGTCAAGAAAGATGTCGACCTGCTGGCCTCTTTTGGCCTGCTGGATGTCGAACAGGTTCCTCTGCCCGGACATGGCCGGCAAAAACTGGTCAGGGTAACGGCCGACAGTATCCAGCTGCAGGCGGTGGTGGGCTAGTTTTGGGGGGCTGTCTGAGGAGGTTACGTATGGTACGGGATATTGTGCAGGTTACTCCACAATCGGATTTTTTGCTTGAGCTGGTCTATGAAAATGGTGAGCAGCGTCGATTTGATATGAAACCGTTGCTCGCTATCAAGCCGTGGGATCGTATTGCCCAACCGCAGGTTTTTATGCATGCACGGGTTGCATACGGCACGGTGGTCTGGCCGGGAGACATCGACATTGCCCCTGAGACCTTATACGATGATTCAGTGCCGGTTTAGCATGAAGACTAAAGAATTCGATAACCGATTTGATGCTGGTGAGGATATGACGGCCCAGCTTGATCTTGTAAAGGCCCGGCGCCCGTCTCAGGAACAGAAGCGGGTAAATGTGGATTTTCCACTTTGGATGCTCAATCAACTGGACAAGGAGGCCAAACGTCTTGGTGTGCCTCGTCAATCGTTGATCAAGCTATGGGTGGCCGAACATCTGAAAAAAGCTGACTGATACCTTGCCAGGGCGGGTCGTAATGACCCGCCCTTTTTGTTTTGCGCTTAAAGTTCCAAAAGAAATACCGTGTACAAAAAGCTGCTTGATAAGTGTACGCCAAATGGGTATGGTTAAGCATGGAATTCGTTGAGACTGCGCTTTTTACCAAGAAGTTGCCTGCATACCTAGCAGATGAGGAATATCTGAAGCTTCAGAAGTACCTGCTGGCTCGGCCGACGTGCGGCGATATTATTAAAGGAAGCGGAGGGGTCCGCAAGATACGCTGGAAGGCTGAGGGGCGTGGCAAGAGTGGTGGCGTAAGAATCATTTATTACCTTGAGGTAACGGCTTCTCGTTTTTTGATGCTGACGCTGTATGCCAAGAACGAGCTTGAGGATTTGAGCCCGGCTGAAGTAAAGATGCTGAAGAGGATTGTGGAGGATTGGAATAATGGCTGATACACAGAAAAAACAGCGCCTGTTCGACGAGTTGTCGCAGGCATTTGATGAGCTTAACCAATGGAAACAAGGTAAAATTACCCTGAAGACCTATACGGTTGAAACCAGGGCCGTGCCCGAGGTAACACCGGAGGTCATCAGGGACACCAGGGAGAAGCTGAACCTCTCTCGGCCAGTCTTTGCCAATGAACTGCACGTTTCGCCACGTACGCTTGAAAAGTGGGAGCAGGGCCGTGCCAAACCTAATGATCAGGCAGCTGCCTTGATTCTCCTGGTGCGTAAATTCCCTGATACCTTACAACGCTTGAAACAACTGGCTGTCTGACCAGGTCCCTCTGTCCGGCCATGGCCGGCAAAAACCGGTAGAAATCACCACCTGCAACCGCTGCGAGGTCTGCATGAAAGCCCTGCCTTCGCTGATCAGCCTGTTCCTGCACCGTTTTATCCCCGCTGCCGTGGTCTATGTGGCCGGCATGCTGTTCCTGTTCCAGATCGATGACCGCGCCCATAAGACCTTTCTGACCCAGATCGGTGTAAGCGCCGACGACCTTCTGCTGAGCCAGCTGCACGAGCACCTGCTGGGATCGCTGCTGCCGGTGGGGCTGTTGCTGTTTGTGCTAATGACGGTGGTCTGCCTGCTGTTTGCGGTGACCCGGCGGCGGCAGCTGCAAAGCGATTACAACCAGCAACAGCAGTTATACAAGATCCAGTTGCTGCTGGATTCGACCCAGGAGGGGATTTACGGTACCGATCAGGATGGCTGCTGTACGCTGGCCAATAAGGCCTGTGCCCTCATGCTGGGTTTTGATACGCCGGATCAGCTGCTGGGGCAGCAGATGCACAACCTGATGCATCATACCCGGCCCGATGGCAGTCACTATCCGGCAGAGGAGTGTTCGGCCCACCGGATGAGCGAGACCGGGGTGGTGGGGGTGGTGGAAAACGAGTTGTTCTGGCGCCGTGATGGCAGCTCGTTTCCGGTTTCTTACAGCGTATTGCCGATGCGCGATGGGGAACGGGCCATCGGTATGGTCTGCAGTTTTGTGGATATCACCGAGAAACTGCAGATTGAGGAGCAGCTGCGCCAGGCCCAGAAGATGGAGGCGGTGGGGCAGCTTTCGGGCGGCATAGCCCACGATTTTAACAACATCCTGCAGATCGTCTCCAACAATACCCGGCTGGTGATGGACCGTTTTGAGAAAAACGATGAGCTGTTCAGCAGCCTGGAAGAGGTGCTGCAGGCGGTGGAGCGGGGCTCGAACCTGACCCGCAGCATGCTGGCCTTCAGTCGCAAGCAGTTTATGCGGATCAAGCCGCTGGAGTTGAACCAGCTCTTGAGCGATGCCCTGCTGCTGGGGCAGAAGCTGTTGGCCAAGACTCACCAGCTGTCGTTTGCACCCTGGCCGCAGCCGTTGCCGGTGGCCGCCGATAGCACGCTGCTACAGCAGGTATTGTTTAACCTGCTGACCAATGCCCGGGATGCCATGCCGCAGGGAGGTCTGATCACACTGAGCACCGCGCTTGCTGAGCCCGATGCCGAGCAATTGCTGGCCCACGGTTGCAATGCGACAGGGCGTTTTGCCTGTTTTAGCGTCAGTGACCAGGGCTGCGGTATCCCTGATGAGATTCGCCAGAATATCTTTGACCCGTTTTTCACCACCAAGGAGATCGGCCAGGGCACCGGCCTGGGGCTGTCGATGGTGTTCGGCACCGTGCAGCAGCATGGCGGCTTCATTACGCTTGATTCGACGCTGGAGGTAGGTACCACCATCTCGGTGTACCTGCCGTTGCGCTAACACCGCCTGCATATAACCCCCATACAGCAGTGGCAGCTGTATAAAATAGCAAAACAATCTAATTTCATAGTGTTATGGTTGTTTTGATCCCTGCTGCACCTGGTGACTGCATAGTAATTTCATACAAACCCCGCCTGCTCTTTAGCTCTGTCCTTCCTTGAAACTCTCAAATGAGTTGCAGTAAAAACAGATAGTTATGATTTTATTTGGTCGTGCTGAGCGTTTTGGCACCCTCTATGCTCTATCCTGATCATCCATCTGAAACACAGGATGCAGTCAAGGAGGAAGTCATGAAAACCACGATCGTAAAAACAGCTATTGCATTGTTTGGGGCCGGCGCATCGGCAGCCTTTGCAGCCACCAGTGGACTTGCCAGCGAGGGCAGCGGTCTGCTGACCTGGTCGCTGATCGGTTTCGGGGTGATGATCATCATGCTGCAGGCGGTGCCGGCCATGATCTTGTTTGCCTCGTTGCTCAAAGGTCTGTTCAGCGGTCACCAAGAAACCCACCATCTGCCCAAGGTATGAGGGGGGATGCCATGCATGAGATCATGATTGCGGACGAGAATCTGGAAAACCGCGCCATTATGGCTGATCTGTGCACCGAGGCCGGCTATCGGGTAACCGTGGGCACCAGCATCACCTGCCTGCTACAGGGCGCTCTCAAGAAGACTGCACGGGTTATTCTGCTGGGAAGCTGCTTTGATGAACTGCCTGCTTCGGAATTGATACCACTGCTGAAACGCTGCTGTCGGAACCTGGCGATTGTGGTGGTGGCCAGCGATATCTCACCGCCACTTACCCGAAAGCTGCGCAAAGAGGGGATTTTCTATCACTTACTGAAACCGGTGCTGCCCGAAGATCGCGAGGAACTGAAACAGGTGGTTGCCTGCGCCCTGAAACGTCCCAAGCACTGTTATTGCTAACCATGAAAGGAGTACGACCATGAAACGGATCACCGCACTTAACACCCTGTTCGTCCTGTTGGCCAGCTTGAGCACGGCCTTCGCCTCTGCCGCCGCCAGTGAGGTGGATACCAGCCTGACCTATAACAGCGGCATCCTGGTGCTGGCCTTTGCCGGCTTCCTGGCCCTGGTGGTGGTGGTGCAGACGGTGCCTGCCATTATCAGCCTGTACGGCATGATCAAGGGGGCAGCCGAGGCAGCTAAAGAGAAAACGGCACGCGCAACCGTGCAGGGCAAGTAGGCATAGAAAGGAGAGATGGTCATGACAGAACTGTTTGCATCCATTGGACAGATCAAGTCGGTGTACACGATGGTGGATTTTTACCAGTACATCAAAACGGTTGAGTACCTGATCTGTGTTGCCTTCTTTGTCGGTTTTCCGATGTTTTACCGCTACCTGATGAAGAAAGACACGCTGCAGGACGCGTCGCACTAAGGTTTTTCCGGTTGCATTGCGCTCAGGGAGTCTGCATGATTGGCAGGCTCCCTGTTTGCACGAGGGACACTTTAGAGATGGTCAGGCGGTGGTTGATGTCGGCTCGCGCACTACTTTGTCCCAAATGCAGGCGGTTGATCGGCAGTGAAGAAGCGGTATGCTCATGGTGCGGCACCGCCCGTTCGTCGGCCTGGTGGCGGCTGGTGGGGGCGATGGGCGGTTCCTCCGCCGCAAGCTGGACCCTGGCGGCGCTGTTGACGCTTAACCTGCTTTTTTATGCCCTGTCGCTTATGCTCAGCCGCAAGCTTGATCCGGGCGGCAGCCTGCTGTCGCCGGGCAACAACAGCCTGCTGATGCTGGGCGCCTCCGGTGTGATCCCCATCGATTATTATGGCCGTTTCTGGACGCTGCTCAGCGCCAATTACCTGCATGGCGGCATCCTGCACCTGTTGTTCAACATGATGGCCCTGCGTCAGGTGGGGCCGTGGGTGGTTACGGAGTACGGCGCCAGCCGGATGTTCAGTATCTATACCCTGGGCGGCGTTTGCGGCTACGGGATTTCGTACTGGGCCGGAGTGCCGTTTACGGTGGGCGCCTCGGCTGCTCTGTGCAGTCTGATCGGTGCGCTGCTCTATTTTGGTAAAAGTCGGGGCGGCAGCTACGGCTCGGCGGTCTACCGTGAGGTGTCAGGGTGGGTGGTGGGCCTGTTTCTGTTTGGCCTGCTGTTCCCCGGTATCAACAACTGGGCCCATGGCGGTGGCCTGTTGGCCGGCATCGGCTTGGGGATGCTGCTGGGCTACCAGGAGCGACGCCGTGAAACCAGCCTGCACCATCTGCTGGCGTTGACCTGTGCAGGGGCGACCATTGCCGCTTTGGGGTGGTCATTGTTTGTGGCCCGTATCTAGACTATACGTCAAACAGCCCTGTTGCAGGGCAGGGGGAGTGTCACCATGCAGATTTCGATTCCGGGATGCGGCCAGCTTGACCTTGCCTATCTCGTACTGGATTTTAACGGCACTATCGCCCGCGATGGCAAGCTGTTGTCCAACCTTGACCGCACCTTTGAGGAGTTGGCCGCGCAGTATGCCATCCACGTTCTGACTGCCGATACCTGCGGCAGTGTTGCCGCTGAGCTTGCCGGACTGCCCTGTGTGGTGCAGGTGATTGAGGCCGGCAACGAGGCCGAGCAGAAACAACAGTACGTCAGGTCACTGGGGGCGGATCGGGTGGTTGCCGTGGGCAACGGTGCTAATGATCGCCTGATGCTGCAGACGGCTCGCCTGGGGATTGCAGTGCTGGAAGGAGAGGGCAGTGCGGTCAGCGCCATCCAGCATGCCGACGTGGTCGCCCGCAGTATCTATGATGCCATGGGGATGCTGCTGATTCCCCAACGGCTGGTTGCGACACTGCGGAGCTGACCGAACAACCTGCGTAAGGAGGAGAGTGCGATGCGAAGCTTGCTGAAACCGTTGGTGTTGGGCTGCCTTTTGCTCATGGTCGTTGCGGTCGCTGGTGCCACCGCGTCGGGTGGTTCGTCGGTCTTTCATGTGGATCGGGATTTTTTCAAGTTGTACCCATCGCTGATGGTCTATGAAAAAAATTCGGCCAGTTTTACCGAGCCGGAAACCTGCGCCGGTTGCCATCCGCAGCAGTACGAGGAGTGGCACGGCTCACTGCACAGCCTGGCCTTTATCGATCCGGTTTACCAGGGTGAGTACAACAAGGCGGTTAAGGCGGTGGGCAGCGGCATTGCCCGTCATTGTGCCAGCTGCCACACCCCGGCGGCTACGGTGACCGGTGAGGTGAAAAGTCCCGGTGTGAGCGGGCTTTCTGCAGTGGCCAAGGCAGGTGTCTCCTGCGATATCTGCCATTCGGTCAGCAGCCTGCACCATTGCAAGACCCCCAGCAAGGAGCCACAAAACGGTTCCTTGGCTCTGCGTCCCGGTGAGGACGGCAAGGATGGGCCGGTGCTGGTCAAGCGTGGCCCCCATGCCCCGGCTGAGGGCTGCGGCGGCGGTTTCCACGACTGCAAGCAGACCGATTTTCATCCCAAGGCCGACCTGTGCGCTTCCTGTCACCAGGTGTATCACTACGACAAACATTACCCGCTGGAGGCCACCTATCTGGAGTGGAAGCACAGCCCCTACGCCCAGAAGGATATCCACTGCCAGGATTGCCACATGGTGGGACATGACACCTTTGTAAAGAGCGCGGACAGCATGACCAAGCCGCAGCGCAGCGAGTATCGCCACTATTTCAACGGCGCCAACTATCTGCTCTATTTCCTGGCCTCGGAGGCGGCCAAGAAGGCCGGCGACAAGGAACAGGCCGCCCGGCTGATGAAGCAGTACGATATGGCGGTCAAGCGGCTGCAGAAGGCGGCAGAGATTGAGATATCGCCGCAGTATCGTGAGGGACGGCTGGCTGAGGTGAAGGTGCGGGTCAAGAATATCCGGGCCGGCCACAACCTGCCTACCTCGCTGACCAATGTGCGGCAGATGTGGCTTGAGCTCAGGGTTAAGGATGAAAAGGGCAGGCTGGTGATGACCAGCGGTGCCATCGGTAAGGACGGCAGGCTGCCGGCAGATGTACGCAAGTTCAGTTCCGACGGCATGGGTAGCGATATGCACTTTGCCATTGACCCCTGGGTGGTGACCGCATTCTCAAGCCATGAAACTATTCCGCCCAAGGGGTACAAAGATGCCTGGTTTGGTGTACAGGTACCCAAGACAAGCCGCAAGGTGACGGTTGAGGCGGTGCTGCGCTACCGTCAGGCTGACCAGAAGGTGGCTGAGGCGCTTTTGGGGGCCGTGCCGAAAGATATTGACCTGGCTCGTGATTACGGCATCAGCAAGGTGCCCACCCTGCCGGTGGTGGATATGGCCCGCAAACAGGTAGTGCTGCCGAGTACAGCCAACTAGCTTTTCCCTTTTACGCAGCAGCAGGTTGATCCCTCCCCGATGTTTCGGGGAGGGATTTTTTTTACTGTTTTGGTTCAGCATACGTCTGTGAGGCACGTATATATTTTGTATACGGCATAAACAAGTGAAGCAATTCAAGCTGGTTACATCTTTGTTGCCGGCTTTGAGCGCGATGCCGGCTGGTGGTGGTGTATGGCTGCTGTATACAGTCTGCGGTCCGCTACCGTGAGTATGGAATGATGCAGATATCCGAATAAAACGCATGATAACAGCGAGTTGTAAACTGATTCGGCAGCGGCGTCCATGCTGGCACGATGCATGCTCTATGAGCGTGAGACCCGTGCGAACACCAGTCGGGACGAGAAGGTGGTCAGGTTATGCAAGGTGTCCTGATAGCAGACGAGAATGTTGAATCCCGCAAGGTGCTGGCCGATCTCTGCATCGAGGCCGGCTACAACGTGATGGTGACCACCTCGGCCGCCAATGTACTGCATGGCATCCTGAAAAAATCAGCCCAGGTGGTGCTCTTGAGCAGTGAGTTTGATGAACTGGCTGCCGCAGAGCTGATTCCGCTGCTTAAGAAGTGCAGCCGCGATCTGACCATCATCCTGGTTTCTGACGAGACCTCGTTGCCGGTGATCCGCAAGATGCGTAAAGAGGGGATTTTTTATCATTCGCTCAAGCCGATCGATCCGGCAGACAGGGAAGAACTGCGCCAGGCCGTGGCCTGCGCCTTCGATACGATGCGGCATTCCTAAAAAATCGAGGAGGATACAGAGATGTCAGAGTTATTCGGTGCAATCGGGCAGGTGAAGTCGGTCTACACGCTGGTGGATTTTTACCAGTACATCAAGACGGTTGAGTATCTGATCTGCGTTGCGTTCTTCGTGGGCTTTCCGCTCTTTTTCAGGTACCTGCACCGCTCCGGCGATGCTGCACGGCAGTCGAGCCACTAGGGTCGTCGTCACGGATCTGCACACTAACCACGGCACCGGCAGCGTGGTGCCGGACATTTCTTAAGGAGAGGGATTATGCATGCAGCACAGCGACTGATGATCATGGCACTTACCGGAGTACTTGGCCTGCTGACGGCCAGCGTCTGTTTTGGCGCCGCCATTCCTGACCAGATCACCATCAATTCGATCCAGAAGTATTATGGTCCGGTCAGCTTCAATCACGCCGCCCATATCAACATGCTGAAGGACTGTGGCCTCTGCCACCACCACACCACCGGCGCCCAGGTTGCCGATCCCAACTGTGCCCGCTGCCATAAAAACAGCGGTGCCCAGGCGGTGGTGAGCTGCAAGGGCTGTCACGTGGCCGAACCATTTACCCCGGAGGCGCTCAAGCAGCAGCGTGACCAGCAGCCACCGATCTATCACCGTGACAAGCCCGGCCTGAAGGCGGCCTATCATATCGGCTGCATGGGCTGTCACCAGAAGATGTCCGGCCCCACCGGCTGTCAGGATTGCCACACACGCAACGACAGCGGCGATTCGCTCTTCAAGGCAGGTAAATACGCCCCCAAGACGCCTGCCAAACCTAAGCCGGCGCACCACTGATCCGATATCCACGGGAAGGAGAACGTGTACCATGATTGAACGTCGAGATTTTTTGAAAGGGTGTCTGGCCTGCGGTGTGACCGCTGCAACCGTGAGTGTTGCCGGTACCAACGCCATGGCGGCAGGTTCCTTTGAGGGCTACCCGGATGCGATGGGGGTGCTGGTGGACCTGACTCGATGCGTGGGCTGCCGTAGCTGCGAGGCTGCCTGCAACAAGGAGCAGAACCTGCCCGAGCCGGATCAGGCCTTTGATGATCTGTCGGTCTTTAACGAGAAGCGCCGCACCACGGAAAAGGCCTACACGGTGGTCAACGAGTACCAGGTGGCCGATAAAGAAACCCTGTTCCGCAAGATGCAGTGTAATCACTGCAACGAGCCGGCCTGTCTGACCTCCTGCTTCGTTAACGCCTACACCAAGACCAAGGAAGGCGCAGTTATCTACAACTCGAAGGTCTGCGTCGGCTGCCGTAACTGCATGATCGCCTGCCCCTTCAATATTCCGGCCTACAGCTACTCCAGTCCCTTGAACCCGTTGGTCAAGAAGTGTGTCTTCTGTTACGACACCCGCGTCAAGGAAGGCAAGCCGCCGGCCTGCGTCGATATCTGCCCGCAGCAGGTGATGACCTTTGGACGCCGTGATGACCTGATCAAGCTGGGACATGACCGGATCCAGGCCAACCCGGGCAAGTATGTCGATAAACTGTTTGGCGAGAAGGCCGTGGGCGGTACCAGCTGGATGTACCTGAGCAGTGTCGATTTCGACAAGGTGGGCTTTGACGCTCATATGCAGAACGAGCCGATCATTTCCAACGTCAAGGACTTCCTGGGATTCGTGCCGATGGTGCTCGCCATCTGGCCGGCCCTGTTCAGCGGCATCCATCTGCTGGCCACCAAGAACAAGGACGGCCACCATGACCATGAGGAGGGAGATCACCAATGAAAGCTTTTCTGGCGCGTAATCCCAACACGCAGCTGATAACCAGCCTGCGCAAGGATGATGATAAGGGCCGTCCCTGGACCCTCATGGAGAAGATCTTCCTGGGCCTCACCCCGCAGCAGTACCTGTCCCAGGCCATGAGCAACCCCCTGAACTGGATCTTTGCCGTTATCTTCATGATCGGTATTCCGGTGCTGATCGGGCGTTATATCTTCGGTCTTTCCTGGGCAGTGGGCGACCCCTACGACAACGCCTGGGGACTTTTTCTGGCCTTTGGTCTGTTCGGCATGGTGCCGCTGTCATCATCCGGTTTCCAGCTGGGCACGGCGGTCGAGATCTTCGGACGGCATGACCTGGAGCCGATTGAACGGCTGGGACTGCTGAACGGTCTGCTGGGCTATTTCTTCGCCGTCATGTTCCTGATGGTTGACCTGGGCCAGCCCTGGCGTCTGCCGTACCCGATGGTGGTCTCCTTCGGTCCTGCAGCGGTGTTGTTCCTGGTGGCCTGGCACGTTGCCACCTACCTCTCGGTGCAGATGGCTGAGGTCTCCACCTCGTTCTTTGAATGGATGGGCTGGCCAGCCGGCAAGACCTTCATCAAAAAGATGACGCTGGGGCTGACGGTTGCCGGTATCATCCTCTCTACTCTGCATCAAGGCGCCTTGGGTGCACTGTCCACCTATGCACCGGGTAAGGTCCATCCGTTGTGGTACTCGGCATCATTCCAATGGCTGTACTTCTTTGTTTCCTCGCTGCCGGGCGGTCTGTGCATGGTGATCGTGGTCAGTACCATTGCCATCAAGACTATGCAATGGCGCTGCGATGAAACCTTCAAAAATAGCCTCGAAAAACTGCAGATCACCCTGGCCAAGGGCGCCTCGATGGGCCTGATCACCTACCTGACTATCCGACTGGTCGGTATTGCCCATGACAACAAGTGGGCCTACCTGGCAACCGGTTGGGGCGCCTGGTGGATGTTTGAGATCGGTTTTGGCGTGATCCTTTCGCTGGCACTGTTGACTGCCGGCGTCCGCAAGAACAGCGCCACCCTGGTGCGGATGGGGGCCTGGACCACCATCCTGGGGGTTATCCTGCACCGCCTGAACGTCTACATGTTTACCTTCAACTGGCAGCAGGGGCATGTGCATGTGCCACCATGGCGCGAGATCATCATCACCATCACCATGTATTCCATCTATATCGTGACCTACCGCGCGATTCTGTACCGCTGGCCGATCCTGTTCAAATGGAAGACCAGGTACAGTGAATATGCGGTGCTTGAACCAAAACCGGCTGCCGTCGCCAGTGCAGCACAGGCAGAGGCTTGCCCCAGCGGCAAATAGTCTGAAGCTACTACCGGTGCCCCTGTCCTGGAGACAGGGGCATCATGTTCGGGAGATTGTCATGAAGCGCACCCTTATGTTCGCACTGGCAGGTTTGTTGGGACTGGCAGCCGGCCATGCCGATGCTCTACAGCTGAAAGACATCAGCTATGATACGAAAGATGCCGGCAAGGTGGTCTTCAGCCACACGAAGCACCTGGCCAAAAAGAACCAGCGTGGTACGCCGGCCTTCAGTTGTGCCAGTTGCCACACCGGCGGCAAGAGCAAGAAGCGCTATACCATGGAGGATATGTACAAGGGACAGTCCTGTGGTGCCTGTCACAACGGCAGGCAGGCCTTTGATGCCCATGAGTGCAGTAAATGTCATCAAGTGAAGGATGTGGTCTACCAGGTAAAGGAAACCGGCCCGACACCGTTCAGCCACAGTGCTCACCTGAAAAAGCTGCAGGATTGCTCGGTCTGCCACACCAAGCTGTACAAGACCGGCAAGAATCCGACGGTGACCATGGCGGAGATGGAAAAAGGTAAGTCCTGCGGTTTCTGTCACAACGGCAAGCAGGCCTTTAAGGTTGATCAGTGCAGCCGATGCCACAAGAGCCCGGAAGTAAGGTATGCAACACCGCCGGTGCCTCAGGCCACCTTCAGCCATGCCTTCCATACTCAGGTCTACAGTTGTCAGGATTGCCACCCGGCGACGGTGAAACCGGACAAGAAGCAGAACAAGCGGGTCACCATGGCGGAGATGGAAAAAGGTAAGTCCTGCGGTGTCTGTCATGACGGCAAGAGCGCCTTCTCAGTGAAGGGTGACTGCGCCAAGTGTCACACCGGTTTCAAACTGCCGGCTAGCAAGTCCTACACCAATACAAAGGGAACCGTCATTGGCCACTTCAGCCACGAGTTTCACACGGCGGTCTATCAGTGCAATGACTGCCACACCAAAATATACCCTTATGGCAACGCCAAACCTGCCACCATGCAGCAGATGGAGAGCGGCGCCTCGTGCGGCGCCTGCCATGATGGCAAGAGTGCCTTTTCGGTCAAGGGCGACTGCCTGAAGTGTCACAAGCGTTCATGATGTGTGATCTGTGATGGCCGGTGCGGTGGGGTCGCACCTCCGCACCGGCATTTTTTGCAGACAGATCCCAACGGCTGATCAGGAGGTTTCTCATGTTCCAGAGTGTCGCCATCCGCTCAATCATCCCGGTCGGTCTTGCAGTGACCGGTTTTGTGGGGATCTGCTGCCTCAGCCTCTACGGCATCATGAAACGGGACATGGTCAACGATGCCGCCCAGCATGGCCGCAATATCGCCAATACGGTGGTGCTTTCGACCCGCTATGCCATGCTGCACAACGATCGTCAGCATCTGGGCAACATCATCGCCAACATCGGTCAGCACCAGGGTGTTGAGCACTTGCGAGTCTTTAATCACGACGGTTTTGTCACGTTTTCTCGAAATCAGTCCGAGATTGGTCATCAAGTTAACAAACAGGTGGAAGGCTGTAGCGGCTGCCACAGCAACTCCAAGCCTGCCGAGCAGTTGGCTGCCGCCAAACAGACCCGTCGCTTTACCAACGAACGGGGGGTGCAGGTGTTGGCTATGTCGCAGCCGATCTATAACGAACCGACCTGTACCACCGGTTGCCATTATCACCCCGCCAGCAAAAAAGTGCTCGGCATGCTCGATATCGGGCTTGACCAGGGACCGCTGCAAAATTCGCTCGCCTTGATGCGCTACCGTATGATAGTTTTCACCCTCATGACGTTGGTTCTCACCGTAGGCGGCGCCGCTGCCCTGTTGAACCGATCGTTCTTTATCCCCCTGAAAAAGTTGATTGCCGTAACCAGTACACACGAAGCGAGTGAAGCGGTAAAACAGTTGGAATCCGGGTATGGTGAGCTTTCACTGCTGGCCCGCAACTACCACAGCCTGCTCTCGCGCCTGCACGACACCCGCGACGCCTTGGCCCGCTGCCGTAGCTGCAATAAGGAAAAGGGTGGTGGTGAGTCGTAGACCGGATGCGTGGTGTCTGGTTGTGCAACTATTCAAAAGGTCCAGGCCCTCATGACCACCTCCGACACCGGCAAACAACAGACGCCGGAAGAACAACGCAGCGCCCTGCAGGCGTCGATACGTCGCTGGCGTACCCGTTCGCACCAGGGGTTGTGGGCAATAGCCGCCTTTGCCGGTGTCAGTATACCGGCCATGCTCAGCGATCGTATCTTCCCACCCCTGACCCCTGAGATCAAAAGAATGCTGGGCACACCGCCTTCCAGCAACATGATCAGCGCCTTGCTGGTGGTGTATGCCTTTTCAGCCATTTTGCTGGTGCTGGGCAGGATCACCAATGGCTCTCCCAAGATGGTTTCCTTCAGCCATATCGGTTATCTGATCTGTTTTTACGCCTTCTACTACTTCTCGGGAGTGTTGCCGGAAAACTTCTGGGCCGTGCTGGCCACCGGCATGACGATCCTGAGCCTGGAGAGCTACCACATCTGGTCGCTCAGCATGGCCCGGATCAGGGAGGAAGAGGAAGCGTTAACGATCCTGGAGCGCAGGATCGGATTCAACGGCTAGTGCTGTTCAATCTGCCTTAGCTGTTCTTTTTCTGCGGTATCTCCAGTTCATCTTTGCCTGTTGAGGCCTGTCTGAAATTTTTGATGCTCTTGCCCAGCGCACCGCCAAGCTCCGGCAGACGATTCCCACCGAACAGCACCACCACAATCACCAGAATAATCACCATTTCAGGCATACCGAATCCGAACATCTGATCTCTCCTCTGATTTCAGCTTTTTACTGATAGCTGGCAGTGCAGGCAACGGCGCAGGTACATCAGCGACATGCCGTGCATATGAAAGTAGTTGCCGCAGCGTGGGCAGCGGGCCAGGGCCGAGTAGAGCGCTGTGATAAAAAGTATAACCACCCAGATCGAGAAGGTGATGGCCATGCCGCGAAAGCTGGGAAAGAACCTGTTGGAAAGCCACATCAGCGGCATGTAGGCAATGATGGTCGCAAAAAAAAGCTTGCGACGCCAGCGGATCACGGCCATCCCCCTTTGAAAGGCGACCGGATCCAGTTGCGTCAGTGTGCCATCTTCGACAGGTGCCGTTACCGGCTCAGTGGTGATGGTATCAAAAGCGGGGCGAGCAGTGTGCTCGCCCCGTTCTTCGTGACTAGTCACGTACGTTTGCCCGAACCGCTTGCTGCTGCCGGCTCTGTTCGGCAGTCTTCTTGATCATCGTGTACAGGCTTACGATGGCCGGAATGGTCTGTACCACCACCACCAGGGCCAGGAAACCGGCAAAGGCCAGCACCAGGATGCCGCTATTATAGGTCAGGCTGGTATCCACCTCGTTGGCGGCGGCAGAGGCGAAGGCGGTGGATATACTTGCAATCGTCAGGCTCAGGGCGGTCAGGATGGTGCGTACGGATTTCATGGTGCAAATCTCCTTTTCAGATGGTGTGTAAGACGGCGTTAGCAGTTACTTGTGTCCGGCAGCGGTGGCGGTTTTGACCTCTTCCGATGGGCTGAACAGGGCCTTGATCATGGAGTAGAGCATTACCAGGGCCGGTACGGCCTGCACCATCAGCACCAGTGCGCCGAAGCCGATAAAGAACCAGATCAGCGGGCCACCGCCGTCAGTGAGGGCACTGTCGGCAGCAAAGGCTGAGGTTGCGCTGCCGCCCAGTAAAGGGATCAAAAAATGTACGATTCTTGTTTTCATGGCATCCTCCCGTAGGAACTCCGTCTGAGTGTAGAAGCTTTGTGTAGGTACATAGCATATGCAGTGCCAAAAAGAAGATATGGTTAAAATAATGTATAACGTGCTGAAATAGCATGAATGTTTTGAGCTGGAATGAATTGCGGGAATCTGCTGGGAGCGGGCGGGCTGTATGTTTTTGCTATGCAGTAGCAGGTTGTCTGAACAATGCGTTTCTTTGTAACCTGCTAAAATTATTGTGGTGATTCTGTTTGCTGGCAGGGTAGGGACTGTATGGAAACAGCATGCAGTAGCTAGGAGGGCAGGGCTGGTTGTGCGGGCCTCTGTTTAAGGATACGAAATGCGCGCCCACCGGTCCGGCATTGCCGGGAAAGGGGGTCCGGTGTCTGCCGGACCAGCGGGCGTGCAACTGTACTACAGTTTGCTGCGGCTACTTCTTACGAGCGCTGAACCGCCCGCCAGCGGACATGGGATCACCCTTGTAGCCCAAGGCCTTCCAGTCCATCCGTTTGCTGCCCATGTGGCAGTCGCCGCACTGGAGAGCATCTTCCTTGGGTGCCACCTGGTGCTGGGCCGAGATGTAGGAGACGGTTTTTACAAACTGATGCTTGCCGCTGTAGGGCAGACCCTCTTCCTGAGCGCCATCTTTCAGCGCCTTTTCCCAGTTGAAGTGTACCCACAACGACTGATACTGCTGGAAGGTGCTCAAATACCGGTAGACGCTGTCCATCGGCTGGCTGCCCCGATGGGTCTTGTAGGGGTAGATCTTGGCGGCCTTGTCCTTGATGCTGCCCACCGGCTTGGTCATGTTGACCACTTTTGTGGGGTCCTTGATCTTGTCACCCACCATGTAGCGTTCGATCTTGCCGTTATACCAGGCGTAGGTCGGCATAAAGTTCATGTCCCAGGTAAAGGAGCCTTTGCGATTCTGGAAGGTCTCCTGGTCGAACTGCTCTTCCACCGGCAGGTTTTTGCCCACATCGGACCAGTACCAGGAGGTCTTGGTGGCCTGGCCGCGGGCCAGCAGCGGGATGTGGCAGGTCTGGCAGGCTACCGAGGCGGCGTGGGCATCCAGGATAGCCTTGTTCTTGGAGTTTTTGTGGGGGGCCTTGGCGCCGCTGTGGCAATCTTCACAGCGTACCCGGGCCGCATAGTGGGCCATCTGGCTGGAGGCGCCTGATATCTTGTGTTCCGGCGCCTTATGGCAATCAACACAGAGCAGGCCGGCGCCGCCTTTGGTCTTTTTGGCCATATGCACGTCCAGCTTCCGGTCGGCGTATTCCATGGTGGAATCAAGCCCGGCATGCTTTACCCCGTCACCGCCGCCGCCGTAGAAGTGACAGTAGCCGCAGTTCTGCAGGGTCGGCTTCTGGCCCACACTTTTGGCGGCCTCCACCAGATCGACCTTGCCGCTGCCGATTCCCTTGCTATCGACATCACAGCCCACCGAGGCGCGGTCGTAGCTCTTGGTGGCGTGGCAGATCAGGCAGTCGATGCGGGTCTTGTCGCTGTGGTCAAAGCTGTTGCGGTTCCAGCCGTAGCCGGCGTGACAGCGCAGGCAGGATTCACGGGGCAGACCTTCCTTTGCCGCGAAGATGGTGGTGCAGTAGTTGTTGGTCATGTTGGTCTTGCCATACAGCTTGGTGCTCTTCTCCAGCCCCTTGACATGGTTGGGTACCCCTTTGAGGTTCCAGTGCTGGGTTTTGATGAAGTCGCTGGCCTGCTTGTCATGACATTCGATACAGGCCTTGGTCACCTCCCGACCATCCTTGAATGGTCCGGTGATGAAATCCTTGTGGTCGGTTGCAGCCAGACCACTTTGCGCCAGACAGGCTATCAGGCCGACCAGCATACACAACATCGGTTGCAGCTTCATGGAGTACCTCCTCTGTGGGGGTGATATATGCGTAATACAGCGGTGCTCGCCAGCGCCTCGTTGTGAGGTGTGTCGGGCCTGCTCCTGCTGATTACGCAAGCAGCTGTGATCCAGCATCTTTGCCTGCCAGCTCTGAACAGGCCGGCAGACTGATGGTAAAGGTGGTGCCGGTGCCCACGGTGCTTTCAACGGTGATCGAGCCGCCGTGGGCCTGAATGATACCATAGGAAACGGACAGGCCCAGGCCGGTGCCACCGGCGCCCTTGGTGGTGAAAAACGGGTCGAACAACTTGCCCAGTTGCTCTTCCGGTATGCCGTGGCCTGAATCCTTGATGGTCACCACCACCCCGTCTTGCGGTTGCCCGTTCGGCCGGGTATGTATCTGCAGTTCGCCCCGGCGCAGGTCCTGCATGGCCTGACCGGCATTGATGAATATGTTGATGAACACCTGCTTGAGCTGGTTCTGGTCGGCCATGATCAGCGGCAGATCCGTGCCCAGCTGTCGCAGGATGACCACATTCTGAAACACCGACTGACACTCCACCAGGCGCAGTGAATCGATCAGGATCTGGTTGATGTCGCTGGTGGTCATCTTGGGCTGGTAATCGCGGGCAAACTCCAGCAGTCCCTTGACGATACCGGCGCAGCGTTTGGCCTCGCTGCTGATGGTTTCCATATCCTTGTGCAGCGACGGGTCAAGCCGTTTGTCCTTGGCCACCAGCGAGCTGAAGATCAGGATGCCCGAAAGCGGGTTGTTGATTTCGTGGGCGATGCCGGCCACTAACTCGCCAAGGGATGCGAGCTTTTCGGTATGCACCAGCTGCATCTGCATCCGTTGCAGTTCTTCGCTGCGATCCTTGACCTTTTCCTCAAGAGTGCGGCCCCATTCCTCCAGCTCGTCGCGGGCCTGGCGCAGGTTGTTGGTCATCAGCTGGAAGGCGCGCATCAGTTCGCCCAACTCGTCGTTTGAGGTGGGGGTCATCTCGCAGTCGAGCTGCCCCTGGGCCAGCCGGGCGGTGTGGCGCAACAGCTCATTGACCGGCCGGTTGACCAGATGCAGCGTAAAAAAGGTCAACGAGGCCCCCAGCAGGATGATCAGCAGTACCGTCAGCAGGATGATCCGGTTGCGGTAGCCCGAAAGATCTGCCTTGAGCAGGTCCAGCGATACGATGATATCCACCACCCCCAATACACTGTGCGATGGCAGGTGGGCATGGCAGGCGGCGCTGCTGCAGCCGCTTTCATTACGGATCGCCTTGGCCAGCCCCAATACCTGCGTACCGTCGGGCAACGCAAAAAAACGGCTGCGCTCCTCCAGCGGGGGGCGGACCAAGGTCTTGCCGGCCTGGTGACACAGGTCACAACGGACTGCCTTCTGGTCGAGTCGTGTACCGATCTCTGCAGCAACGGTGGAGTGGACGATGATCCGGTCGCGATTGATCATCCTGATCCGCTCAATACCGGGACGCTTGGCCACCTCGTTGATCATCTGATAGACCAGGGGCCGGTTGTCCAGCAGCATCTGGTGTCTGGTCATCCGGATGACGGAAGCCGCCAGATTGTCAAGATCACGCACGGTGCTATTTACCAGCAGTTTTTGCAGGTTGTTGATATTGATCCAGGCAAACAGCGTCATGAACAGCACCACCACGGTGCCGGTCAGGATGGTCAGTTTCTGGATCAGCGAGAAACGGCGCGGTAGCAGCCGCAGCAGGATTTTTTTAATGCTCAGCATAATCCCGGGCCGAGACGCCGAGTTTCTTCATCATACTTTGAAAATTGGGGCGCAGCATGCCGGTCTCTTCCGCAGCCCGGGTGATGTTACCCCGGTTGCGTTGCAGGGCATTGATCACAAAGGCCCGCTCCACATCTTCCACCGCCTGTTCGCGCAGCTGGCGTTTGGTCTCTTTCAGCTCCTCCACACTGAGTGGTATGGCGGTAAAGTCAAGTGACAGTGGTTCGGCTGCCGAACCGCCCAGCTCCAGGTCATCGGGGGTGATCAGGCTGTCTTCGGCCAGCACCACGGCCCGCTCGATCACATTCTCCAGTTCGCGCACGTTGCCGGGAAACGCGTAGCTCTGCAGCAACTGCATGGCCCCGGCAGTGACCCCTTTGATATCCTTGCCTAGCTCTTCGGCGCAACGTCTGACCGCATTGCCCACCAAAAGCGGCACATCACCGGCCCGTTCACGCAGTGGCGGCAGATCGACCGGTATGATGTTAAGTCGGAAGAAGAGGTCTTCGCGGAAGCTGCCTTCGGCCACCATGTCGCGCAGGTTGCGGTTGGTGGCCGCCACCAGGCGGATGTTAATCGGGGTGGGCTGGGTGCCACCGATCGGCGTAACCTGCCGTTCCTGCAGCACCCGTAGCAGCTTGGCCTGGGTGGTCAGACTCAGGTTCGAGACCTCGTCAAGAAACAGGGTGCCGCCTTCGGCCACCTTGAACAGACCGGTCTTGGTGTGGATGGCGCCGGTGAAGGAGCCTTTGACATGGCCGAACAGCTCGGATTCCAGCAGGTTTTCAACCAATGAGGTGCAATCCACCGCCACAAAGGGGTTATCCCTGCGGGCGCTGTGTTTGTGGATCGCCCGGGCCACCAGCTCTTTGCCGGTGCCGCTTTCGCCGGTGATCAGCACGGTGCTGTCGGTAGGCGCCACCTGCATGATCCGGCGGTAGACCTTGACCATCTCGTGACTTTTGCCGACAAAACTGTCGAAGCCCTCGGTATCACGCAGCTCTTTGCACAGGTAGAGATCCTCAAGGGCCACCACCCGTTGCTCCAGGGCCAATCGAATGGTGTTGAGCATCTCTTCGGGGGTGAATGGCTTGGCGATGTAATCCACGGCCCCCAGTTTCATCACCTCCACAGCACTGTCCACCGATGAGTAACCGGTGATGAAGATCACCGGCAGATCCGGTTGGACCTCCTTGATGGCCCGCAGCACATCGACGCCGCCGATGCCCGGCATCTTGAGGTCGGTAATCACCAGGTTAAAGGCTTCCTGCTTTAGTCGTTCAATGGCAGCCTGACCACTGCCGAAGGTCTCAACCTTGAACGACTCGGATTCGAGGATCCTGCGAACCCCCTCCCGGATGGCAGGCTCATCGTCAATCACCAGCAGTTTTTTTTCAGCATCCATGGCAAGCCCCTGTAATGGTGATCACTGCTGCCGCAGCTCGGTATCGAAATCCTCGAGCGCAATCCTGTAGTCGTCGAGCATTCTTTGTCGTTCGACGGTGCTGTCTGCACGTTCTGCAGGCAAAACACCCCGGAAAGGGTAGCAACGTTCCTGCCAGCAGCCACCGCTGAGCGTACGCGTCTTGTCCGGCAGACAAACCCAGGCAACGGTGTGTGCAGCAGCTTCCATCAGCATCCCTCCCGAGGTGTGAACAACCAGTGTTATTCTATTGCGCTGTTCAGTCGAGCGAGCAATTCATCGAGATTCAGCTCATAACGGCTGGCTACTTCAACCAGTGTCGCAAACAACGCTTCACAGCATAGACAGATGCCGAGCCGTTTGCTGTAGCGGTTGAACACCGGCTCGGTCTCCGGATGGTGTTCTACCAATTCCAGCACGGTGGTATCCGGCTGCAGCTGTATGATCATGTCGCCGCTTGCTCCTGCTGCATGATCGGTGTGAGCAGTTCTGTAAACAGGTGTGCCGTCGCCGAGGATGCATAACGTTGCAAAAATGCTACCCCACTGTCGCCAGCCTCGGCGATCTGTGGATCGATCGGCACCGAGCCCAGAAATGGCACCCCCATATCGTCGGCCATCAGTCTGCCGCCGCCGGATTGGAAGACTGCGGTGGTCACCCCGCAACGGGGACAGACGAAACCGCTCATGTTCTCGATCACGCCCAGGATCGGCAGATTGATCTGGCGGCAGAACGAGATCGACTTGCGGACATCAACGGCCGCAACCTTCTGTGGTGTGGTAACGATGATGGCGCCGTCGGCACCTTCCAGGGTCTGGCAGACCGACAGCGGTTCGTCGCCGGTGCCGGGCGGCGAGTCAACGATCAGGTAATCCAGGTCACCCCAGGCTACGTCACGGATAAACTGGGTGATCACGCCGGTTTTCATCGGTCCGCGCCAGATTACCGCCTCATCTTGCTCTTTAAGAAAAAAGCCCAGTGAGATGACCTTCAGGCCGTTAAGATCCGCCGGTACCAGTTCGCCATCGGCCTCCATTACCTTGCTGGTTTCCATGCCCAGCATGGTGGGGATGCTGGGGCCGTGAATATCGACATCCAGCAGGCCAACCTTGTTGCCTGCCAGATGCAGCGCCATGGCAAGATTGACGGCCACGGTGCTCTTGCCCACGCCGCCCTTGCCGGAAAGCACGACGATCTTGTGCTTGATACGGCAGAGTCGTGAGGCCAGTCGCCGGCGTTCTTCAAATTCTTGCTGGGTCTCTGTAGCTGTTTTGCTGCTGGCGGAACAGCTGCTTGACGAGCAGCTCTCGCAGGCTGAGGGTGAACACGATTCCTGCGTTGGTTGTTGCGTTGCTTGCATCGATGGTGCCTCCTGGAGTTTCTTCTGATTAGAGCAGGCGTTTTATCTGCTGCCATACCTTGCGGATATCATCGGCAGCAGCACAGCCGAGTTCTACGGCGGTTATCTGCTGCAGTTGTGCCTGGGTAATGCCACGGTCATACCGGATGCGACCGGCAACCTGTGCGCCGGCTGCACGTGCCGCAGCTTCAATCCGTTCCGTCTGCTGCGGGTTGATATCCCACTTGTTGACACAGACGATGGTGGGTACCGAAAAATGGCGGGTCAAGGCCAGCACCCGTTGCAGGTCATGCAGACCCGACACGGTGGGTTCGGTGACGAGCAAGGCCAGCGAAACCCCGCTCAGCGAAGCGATGACCGGGCAGCCGATGCCGGGGGGGCCATCGGAGATAATCAGTGGAATCCGTTTGTCAACTGCCAGTTCCCACGAGCGTTCCCTGACGGTGGTCACCAGCTTGCCGGAGTTTTCTGCTGCAGGCTCCAGCTGGGCATGCACCATCGGTCCGCTGCGGGCCTGCGATATCATCCAGTGGCCGCTGTGGCGCTCGGGAAAGTCGATCGCCTTGGCCGGACAGAACTGGACGCAGACGCCACAGCCTTCACAGGCTACCGGGTCAACCTGATAGCGGTTGTTTTCCGTGCGGTAGATGGCATCGAAACGGCACAAGGTATGGCATTTGCCACATCCGGTACAGTCATTGAAGCGGATTTCAGCCTCGTTGCCGCTGAAGAAACAGCGCCGCTCTTGAACCTCAGGGTTGAGTACCAGATGCAGATCGGCGGCATCCACATCGCAATCGGCCACCACCGCCTTTTTGGCCAGCATGGCAAATGAAGCGGTCACGCTGGTCTTGCCGGTGCCTCCTTTGCCGGACAGCACCACCAGTTCCTTGATCTGTGCATGTCTCATGGCTGGCCCCCGTGTTGCTGCAGTTCAGTACGTACCCTATCGGCCAGCTGCTTGAACAGCAGGCCATATTCCGGCAGGCAGTGGGCCACCAGCTGCCCCTTGGAAACCACCTCGGCAATCTGCCGGTCATCAGGCAGCGACAGCAGCACCGGCAGGCATTCATCTTGACAGTAACGGGAGAGGCCGACCAGATCTTCGCCGGCCCGGTTGATGATGACGCCGCAGGGCAGCCTTAGCTCGCGCACCATGGCCACTGCAAGTTTCAGATCATGCAGGCTGAACGGGGTTGGGTCGGCCACCAGCAGGACATAATCAGATTCGCGCAGGGTGGCCACTGCCGGGCAGGAAGTGCCGGGGGGCGCATCCAGGATGGCCGGGATATCACTGAACAGTTGGTTGGTTACGGCACGGATCACCGGCGGCACCAGTGAGACGCCCACGTCCAGCCGCCCCTCAACCAGCCTGATGGCGTTCGAATGTCCGCAGTTGACCGTGCCGATCTGCAGCGGTCGTTCGCTGATCGCCTCGGCAGGGCAGACCAGGGCACAGCCTCCGCAGCCGTGACATAGTTCAGGAAACAGCAGCGGCTTGCTGGTACCCAATGAAACCAAGCCGTTAAACCGGCAGATTTCGCTGCAGGCGCCGCAGCCGGTGCAGCGATCAGCGCGGATCTCCGGCACCAGCATGGTGACCGGTTGGCTGTCGAGCTGATCGAACTGCAGGAACAGGTTCAGGTTCGGTTCCTCCACATCGCAGTCTGCCAGCTGCACCGGCTCGTCAAACATAATTGCCAGATTGAGCGCAACCGTGGTCTTGCCGGTGCCGCCCTTGCCGGAAGCAACGGCTATGCGCGGTGCCTGCCTTTTGGTCTGGCCGCCCATTACCAGTGGTCCTCAACATCGGCAGCGGTTGCCGCCTGCAGGATACCGCCCTGCAGGGCTTGTAGCGCTTCCTGCAGTGGTATGACCGGACAGTTGTAGACCTGCACTCCGGCTGCATCCAGGACCCTGAACGCCTTGGGGCCGCAGTGGCCGGTAACCAGTGTATCCACCCCGGCCCTGACAATAGCCTCTGCTGCATGAATACCGGCCCCTTGGGCGGCATTTCTGCTCTGCTCATTTTCCAGCAGACGTATCTGCTGCAACTCCAGATCGTAGAGTAAAAATCCTCGTGCCCGGCCAAAGCGCGGGTCAAGTTCGGCGTCAAGCTCAGTGCCGGATGTGCTGAAAGCGATCAGTTTCACGCTGTTCCTCCGTAAGACGATACCGGTTGACTACGGTCTGTTGTACCGTTTCCTCTGGCCACCACAACGGCCTGCACCCGTACCTTGTCCGTTGTTGCAGCCCCTCGGGCCGCAGCAGTTTGAAGCGCTAGGTGGTGCTGCAACTGTTGTTTCAGGTTGACGAAAGACGTCGGATTGCCGACGCTGCAGCCTGTTTCCTCCGCAGCTGCCGTTGCCGCAACCGGCGTTTCTGGGGCCTTTTCCATTTTGGTTTGGCATGGTGTTAGTCCTCCCGCTGTTGGCTGGTACTACCCTCTGTCGATCTTCCGTGTCTGTTGCACCGATTACCGCCATGTGGTTTTCTAGTGCAACCCGGCATATGCAGCGAACGTTCGTGCAAATGGCCCTGCAGCCAGGCCTGTACCACCTGTTCGAGTTCGCCGGATACAAATGAGACAACCTGGATGCCGCGGTCCTGCAGGGCATCGGCAGTGTCGCGCGTAATGGCGCCACACACCAGTTGCTCCACCTGTAATGAGGCCAGCCGCATGGCTCGTTCCTGAGGACTGTCGCCAGAAAAACGGCGTTCAATCCTGCCGGTTTCGGCCCCTGTTGCTGCGTCCACAATCAACAGATTGCGGGCCACATCAAAAACCGGTGCTATGCGGTCATTCCAGAGCGAAAAGGCTGCTCGTGTCACGGTTTGGCTCCCTGCAAAGATCATCAGACAATGATCATTGACAAAGCAGAGAACGTGCCAAGTGGTTGATGAGAAAAAAAGCTGATGGATTAATGGGTTACGGTTGTTGGGAAGGCTTTGTGAGGATTAATCAGTAGCATTATTGCTACACTGTGAGTGATTTTGGTTGCGTAATTGCTACCCTAGTGGGTCCGTTGTGAGCGGCCATCGGTCCGTGGCAGGTCGATGCCAAATTGCTTGATCTTGCGGAACAGGGTGGTTTTGTGCATGCCGAGCTCCCGCGCGGCTGCCAGGCGATTGTAGGCGTTGCGTTCAAGTGCGGTTCGTATGGTTTGTGCCTCAAGCTGGGAGCGGGCGTCGTGTAGGGTTGCTACTGTACTGATGCGGTTGTTGTGCAGAGTGATCTCGTCGGGCAGGTGGGCGAGCTGAAGCATACCATGCGGACAGAGCACAAAGGCGCGTTCAATGATGTTTTCCAATTCACGGACGTTGCCAGGCCAATCATGGGCCATCAGCAGCGAAAGCGCCTCGGGGGCTATGCCCTGTACTGTGGCGTGGTGCAGCTGGTTGAATTTGTGGATAAACTGATCCACCAGCAGGGGTAGATCTTCTTTGCGGCGCCGCAAAGGGGGCAGCTCCACCCGCACCACGTTGATCCGGTAGTAAAGGTCTTCACGGAAACTGCCGGCCTTGACCATGGCAGACAAGTCGCGATTGGTGGCGACGATGATCCGCGCATCGCTGGTAACCGGACTGGTGCCGCCCAACGGTTCGAAACAGCGCTCCTGCAACACTCGAAGCAGCCGCACCTGCAGGGCCGGACTAATCTCGCCGATCTCGTCCAGAAACAGCGTGCCGCCGCTGGCCAGCGCAAAACGACCCGGCTTGTCTTTGGTGGCCCCGGTGAAGGCGCCGGCCTTGTAGCCAAACAGCTCCGATTCCAGCAAGGTATCCGGCAGTGCGCCGCAGTTGAGTGCCACAAACGGTCCTTTGCTGCGCTTGCTCAAGCCATGAATAGTGCGGGCCATCAACTCCTTGCCGGTGCCGGTCTCGCCGTTAATCAGCACCGTGCTGGGGCTGACCGCTATGGCCGGGATAACCTCAAACAGACGCTGCATCAGAGGGCTGCGGCTGACAAATTCTCCTACGTGAAACCGCGCCTCCAGTTCGTGACGCAGGGTCTCTATCTCGCTCAGATCCCGGAAGGTTTCGGCCCCACCGACCACATTGCCCTGGCTGTCACTCAGCACAGCAGTCGAGAGGCTGATCGGAATCCGGTTGCCCTCACCGTCGACAATGTATCCCGACCGCCCGATGATCGGCTTACCATTCTTCATGGTCCGGCGCAGGGCGCAATCGGTTTCGCACATGTTGGAACGGAACACCTCCGAACAGAGCCGACCAATGGCATCCTTGCGTGAAATGCCGGTGATCTCCTCGGCCGCGCGGTTAAAGGAGGTGATGCGCCATGCAAGATCAACCGTGAAGACACCATCGGAAATGCTTTCCAGGATGGCATCGGTGCTGGTGATTACGGCGCTGGTTGTCTGGCAAGACCTGGGATGAGCCATGTTAAACGTATCTCCCTGATTCTGCTTATCATCATAACCGGTGCCGGGTCAACCAAAGGAAGCGTGGAGCCAGCTTGCTTGGTTGGTATTGTTTTTCGATCATTTTGTTGCCAGTGTAATTTTGTACGCGGATCGGGAAAAAATTGTTGACCGGATTCGATTTCGTAGTGTATATATCTCAGACCACAGCGGCTTGGATTGCGTGGTTGAAATAGGTTGTTTGTGTGGGGCTGTAGCTCAGCTGGGAGAGCGCTTGAATGGCATTCAAGAGGTCGTCAGTTCGATCCTGATCAGCTCCACCATATATTCAAGGCCGGCGTAAGCCGGCTTTTGACATACGGCTTGCGGTGGCCATGGTGAAGCGGTCAACACATACGACTGTGACTCGTACATTCGAGGGTTCAAATCCCTCTGGCCACCCCAAAATTCAACAAAAAGCATCTAGTGTTCACTAGGTGCTTTTGTTTTATCTGCTAAACCGGTATATATACATACTCAATAAGTGAGTGGGGCGAGCCCGCTGTAACCGGTACTGAAGGTGCGAGTATGTCAGCCTACGAACAGGAATTTTTACAGAATATCACCAATATCCGCGGGGTCGATTTTGAGACCTGGCAGGGGTGGGAGCAGTTGATGGCCTGGGTGAAGCGCCAGCCGTGGAAGCAGGAGTTTTTCGGTGGTGAGAAGATTCCATCCAAGTTGTTACATCCGGCAACCCTGGTTGCCGAATTGACCAAGTACCTGGGGGGCTGACAAGCCCCCTTTTTGGTATCCGCTTCCGTTTAAGACAGGTTCCAGAGTGCCATCTCCAGCATATCCTTGGGGCTTTTGCCCACCTCGCTGACCACGGTTGGTTCAAAACCGCAGTGCATCATGCATTGGGCGCAACGGGAGTCTTTGCCCACGCCGTAGCTGGCCCAATCGACCTTGTTCATCAGGTCGGCAAAGGTGGGGTAGTGGCCGTCGGTGATCAGGTAGCAGGGGGCCTTCCAACCCTGTGGGTTGCGGGTGGGGTTGCCCCAGGGGGTGCACTGCAGCTTCTTTTCGCCCTTCAGGAAGCGCAGGTACATCGGGGTTGACCAGAAGCGGTGCTTCTTGCTCATCTCGTAGACCTGCTGGAATTTTTTCTCAATCTCCAGCCGTTGCAGGAACAGTGTGTCTTCTTCAACCGCCTCGTAGCTGAAGCCGGGCGCCACCAGCAGGCCATCCACCCCCAGTTCCTCCAGTTGTGAAAACAGTATCTCGATCTCCACTAGGTCGGTGTCGGTGAAGATGGTGGTGTTGGTGCAGACCCGGAAGCCTCGCTGTTTGGCCGCCTTGATGGCCGCCATGGCGGTCTTGAAGCAGCCTTTGCGCTCCAGGATCCGGTCGTGGGTCTGCTCCAGGCCGTCCATATGCACGTTGAAGGTGAAGTTGGGGTGGGGCTGCATCTGGTCCAGGTTGTGCTCCATCAGCAGGGCGTTGGTGCAGAACATTATGTGGCGGCCACGCTGCAGCACCCCTTTGATCAGCTCATGGACCTGAGGGTAGAGGAACGGCTCGCCGCCGGTGATGGTGACCACCGGGGCCGGACATTCCTCCACCGAATGCAGGCAGTCTTCCAGCGTCATCATGTCGCTGATGGTGCCGGCATACTCACGGATGCGGCCGCAGCCAGAGCAAGCCAGGTTGCAGAGGTGGGTCGGTTCCAGCATCAGCACCAAGGGATATTTATCCACCTTGTGGATGGTGTTTTTAATAATGTATTTGGTCAGGTCGTAGTTGAGACGCCATGGAAAACGCATAGTTACAAACTATCCTTTCAGTGCTGCACAAACTCTTTGGCTGCGGCTTCAATCCCCTCGGCATCAATACCGACATCCTTGCGCAGCTGGGCCTGGGGGCCCTGTTCGATGTAACGGTCAGGGATACCGAGCCGCTTGACCTTGACCTGGGCAGCCCCGTTGTCCTGCAGCATCTCCAGCACGGCGCTGCCGAAGCCGCCCTGCAGAGCGCTTTCCTCAACGGTGATGATCCGGCCGGTGATGCGGGCCTGTTCAAGGATCAGCTCGGCATCCAGCGGTTTGACAAAGCGGGCGTTGATCACCCCGGCGTTGATGCCCTGGCTGGCGAGCCTTTCCGTCGCCTGCAGGGCAGGCATGACCGTACTGCCGATGGCCACGATGGTAAGGTCGTTGCCTTCACGCAGCAGTTCGCCTGTGCCAATCGGCAGCAGCTTCAGTTCCTGATCAAGCTCAACACCGTAACCGGCGCCCCGCGGATAACGCAGCGCAACCGGGGCGTTTAGTTCAATGGCGGTCTTGAGCATGTGGCGCAGTTCGTTTTCGTCCTTGGGGGCCATCAGGGTCAGGCCGGGCAGGTGCCGCAGGAAGGAAAAATCGAACACGCCGTGGTGGGTGGGGCCGTCGTCCCCCACCAGGCCGCCACGGTCCATGGCGATCACCACCGGTAGGTTCTGCAGGCAGACGTCATGGAAGACCTGGTCGTAGGCCCGCTGCATGAAGGTGGAGTAGATGGCCGTCACCGGTTTGTAGCCTTCGGCGGCCAAGCCGGCGGCAAAACAGACACCGTGTTGCTCGGCAATACCGACATCGAAGAAACGGTCCGGCAGCGCCTCGGCAAAGAAGTTGAGGCCGGTGCCGTCCGGCATGGCGGCGGTGATGGCCACCACTTTCGGGTCGTGGGAGGCCAGCTCCACCAGGGTGCGGCCGAAGATCTCGGTGTAGGAGGGGGCGGCTGCCTTGGCCGGTGCCGAGCCGGTTTGCAGATCAAAGGCACCCACCCCGTGAAATTTGGCCGGGGTCTCCTCGGCCGGTTTATAGCCCTTGCCCTTGGTGGTCATGATATGCACCAACAGCGGTCCTTCGTAGTCGCTGGCGGCCTTGAATACCTCGATCAGGTTGGGCAGGTCGTGGCCATCCAGAGGACCGATGTAGTCGAAACCCAACGCCTCGAACAGGGCGCCGGGGGTCAGGAACCCCTTCAGCGAGTGTTCGGCCCGTTTGGCAAATTGCAGGATATCCTTGCCAAAGGCCGGGATGTTGGACAAAAGCCCCTGCATTTCGCGCTTCAGTTCACGGACGCGGCGGGTGGTCATCTTGCGGGAGATGAAGGCCGAAAAGGCGCCGACGTTTTTGGAGATCGACATCTCGTTGTCGTTTAAGACCACGATCAGGTTCTTCTTGAGGTGGCCGGCCTGGTTGAGACCCTCAAAGGCGATGCCGCCGGTCAGCGAGCCGTCGCCGATCACGGCAATGGCGCGATTGGTGGCATGGTCCAGATCGCTGGCCACCGCCATGCCCAGGGCTGCCGAGATAGAGGTGGAGGAATGGCCGACACCAAAGGCGTCATGCTCGGATTCGCTCCGTTTGGGAAAACCGGAAATCCCCTTGTATTGGCGTTGGGTGGCAAAACGATCGCGGCGCCCGGTCAGCAGTTTGTGGGTGTAGGCCTGGTGCCCCACATCCCAGACGATCTTGTCATTGGGCGAGCTGAAGCAGTAGTGCAGTGCCAGGGTCAGTTCCACCGCACCCAGGTTGGAACCCAGATGGCCGCCGGTCTCGGAGACGGTCTGCAGCAGAAACTCGCGGATTTCTTCGGCCAGGGACGGCAGTTGGTCTGCAGACAGTTTTTTCAGGTCAGCAGGGCTGTGTATGGTTTCGAGTAACATGACAGGTCCTCACTTTTTCAGGTAGCCGTTGGCCATGAACCAGTCAACGGCCCGCCCAAGGGCGGACTCTACCGAGGTCTGGGGTAATCCCAGTTCGTTTACGGCCCGCGATGAGTCGAAGTACATGAACTTGCGCGCCATTTGCACACCGGCCAGGGGGATCAATGGCTCACGGCCGGTGATGCGGGCAATGCCTTCATTGGCGTAGGCCGCCAGCAGGATTGGCCAATAGGGTAGGCGCACCTTGGGGGCCGGTTGGCCGGTGATCCGTTCCAGCATGGCAAAAATCTCCCGCAGGGTCAGGTTGCGGTTGCCCAGTATGTACTTGCTGCCAATCTGGCCTTTTTGGGCGGCCAGGATATGGCCCCGGGCGCAATCCTCAACGGCGATCAGGTTCAGCCCGGTATCCAGATAGGCCGGCATGGTGCCGTTTATAAAGTCGACGATGATCTTGCCGGTGGGGGTCGGTTTGATATCCTGCGGTCCCACCGGTGTTGAGGGGTTGACTATAATCAGGGGCAGACCCCTGTCAACGAATTTTTCCGCCTCGCGTTCCGCCAGAAACTTGCTCTTTTTGTAATCGCCCACCATGTCGCTGAAGGTGACCGGTGTCTGCTCGTTGCCGGGTCTGCCATCACCCGGGTTGCCCAGGGTGCCGACGCTGCTGGTGTAGACCACCCGTTCGGCCCCGCTGGCGAGTGCCGCCTCCAGCAGGTTGCGGGTGCCGTCCACATTGGCCCGGTACATCTCCTGCGGGGTGCGGGCCCAGAGGCGGTAATCGGCAGCGGCATGGAAGACCCAGTCACATCCGGCGCAGCCCTTTTCAAGGCTGGCACGGTCAAGCAGGTCGCCCTGCAGCAATTCCAGCGGCAGCCCCTCCAGATTACGGATGTCCGAACCGGGGCGCACCAGGGCGCGCACCTCCAGACCATCCTTCAGCAACTCGCGGACGATGCTGGCGCCGATAAATCCGGTGGCTCCGGTAACAAAGGCTTTCATGGGTGTTTTCCGTCTCTCCCGTGGTGTCTGAACGAAAAGCCCCGGCAGGTGGCAACGGGGCTTTTCCGGTCATGCCGGGTGGTTGCGCCCATTGTTGTAAAGGGCGCCTGAACGGCTACAACGCCCTCGTGCCGCTCAGACGGCGGAAACGCCCCAGGGCGGTCAAAGGGAAGCAGTTGCGGTAGACATGGTATTTTATCATGAAAAATTTGGGGAAGCCGGTGCCGGTGAAGGCATCTTCATCCCAGGTGCCGTCGGGGTTCTGGTTGTTCAGCAGATACTGGATGCCGTGCTCTACCGCCTTAGAATGCACTTCGCCGGCTGCCATCAGGGCCAGTATCGCCCAGGCGGTCTGCGAAGCGGTGCTGGGGCCGCAGCCCATCAGGGTGCGGTCGTAGTACGATTCACAGGTTTCACCCCAGCCGCCGTCCATGTTCTGTTTTGATTTAAGCCAGTTGACCGCTTTTTTGATGTAGGGCTGCGACATGTCCTCGCCGATGGCCTCCAGGCCGATCAGCACATACCAGGTGCCGTATATGTAGTTGACCCCCCAGCGGCCGAACCAGGGGCCTTCCGGCTCCTGTTCCTGCTTGAGAAAGGCGAGGGCGCTCTGCGCCTGGGGGTGCTCCGTTGAACAACCGAAATTGCCCATCAGCTCCAGCATCCGGCCGGTCAGGTCGGCGGTGGGCGGGTCGATCAGCGCCTCCAGATCGGCAAAGGGGATCTTATTCAGCAGGTGCTTGGTATTATCCTTGTCAAAGGCACCCCAGCCGCCATTTGCGCTCTGCATCCCCAGGCACCAATCAATACCGCGGCGGATGGCGTCCTGCTTTGCCTTGTTATTGGTGACCTGCATCTCTTTGATGGCGATCATCACCGCTGCCGAGTCATCAACATCGGGGTACCAGTCGTTCTGGAACTCGAAGGCCCAGCCGCCCGGTTCCAGCTCGGGAGATTTGATCTTCCAGTCGCCACGGATGCGCACTTCTCGATCAAGCAGCCACTGGGCAGCCTTGATCAGGGCTGGATGATTCTGGGGGATGCCTGCTTCCTGCATGGACTGCAGCACCAGCGCGGTGTCCCATACCGGCGAGATGCAGGACTGCAGGGTGAGGGTGTCGTCATCCTCGATGCAAAAATGTGCCAAAGCTTCAAGTCCTTTGGCCATTATCGGATGGTTGCTGGCATAGCCGAGGCAGTGCAGGGCCAGCACCGAGTTGAGCATGGCCGGCTGGATGCCGCCCCAGTCGCCGGTCGGTTCTTGGTGATCGATAATCCACTGTTCGGCAATCTCGGTGGCCCGCTTCTTGAACGGTCGGATCGGGCTGGATTCATAGACCTTCAGCAGGTGATCGACGCCGATGAAGAAGTTTTTCCAGGTGATGATGCCGTCTTCCTTGGTGAAGGTGTAGTCGGTGGGGCGGGGAGGCCGGACGTACAGTTCCTGGACCCTTGACTGGGGCGGCAGCTTGCAGACCGGACGGGTGGACATCACCACCGACAGCGGAATAATGGTGGCTCGCGACCAACTTGACAGTTCGTACAGGTTGAAGTAGGCCCAGTTGGGCAGCAGCATCAGCTCGATCGGCATCGAGGGCACGCCCAGCCAGGAAAATTCGCCGAACAGCGCCAGGAATATCTTGGTGAAGACCCTCGCCTTGAGGATGCCGCCCTTGGCCAGCACGAAATCCCGCGCCTTGCGCATGGCCGGGTGGTCGGCCGGGTAGCCGGCCAGTTTCAGGGCGAAATAGGCCTCGATGGTGGTGGAGAGGTCGCCGGGGCCGCCGTACCAGATGGTCCAGGAACCTTCCCTGGTTTGCTGGCGCAGCAGGTAGTTGGCCATCTTGCGTTCTTTTTCTTTGTCAGCCATGCCCAGAAAATGGAACAGCATCAGGTATTCGGCGGTGATGGTGCTGTTGGATTCCAGTTCGGCCCACCAGTAGCCGTCGGGCAACTGTTCGCGGAAGAAGAAGTCCCGTGTCCGCTCGATGGCTTTGTCAAGGGGGGTTTGTGCAGCGCCGTCTACCGTCTTCCAGATGGAGGCAGGCAGGCGATGCAGCTTGGCTGCGGTGGGCTTGCCACCGGCAGCTGCCAACGGTGCCTGCTCCTGTTGGCTGTGATGGCAGAACGAGGTTAGAGCGTAGGAAATAGGATGGTTGTGCGACTTCATCAGGCTGTATACGCTCCTGGATTGCCTGGGGCGCTCGGGGTAGGCTGCCTCCCTGTGCCGGCTGCGAAAGGTCATTTTTTTACCATAACCTGCCTGAAATGTACATCTTCTTGTCATTCGCACGGCGACTGGCTTTTGCGGCGGATAGCGCTTTGCTGTGTTCAGTCGTGCCTGGTGTGTGGTATAGAAACCAACGGATACAAGCAGACGAGAGGAGAGGGCGGTATGCTGACGGGGAAACAGAAACGGTTTTTACGTGCCTTGGGGCACAATCTCAAGCCGGTGATACAGATCGGGAAAAAAGAACTGGACGAAGGGTTGCTGGCCGAGACCGAGGCAGCCTTGGCACATCACGAGCTGATCAAGGTCAAGCTGCTGGAAAGCTGCCTGCTGGACCGTCGCGAAGCGGCAGATGAACTGGCTGCCGCCTGTGGCGCCGAGGTGGCGCAACTGCTCGGGCGCACCTTCCTGCTGTACCGCCGGGCCGAGCAGCCCAAGCTGGCGCTGCCTTCATCGCAGGAAGCATAACGGATGAGCTGCGGGTGGGCCGGCCGGGTCGGCCGGGTCGGCCGGGTCGATCTGGCCAGCGGTCGATGCTGGATTGAATCACTGCCGGATGATCTGCGGAGTGGCTGGCTTGGGGGACGGGGGCTGGGAGTGGCCCTGCTGAAAGAGTTTGCCGGCCTTGATCCGTGTGCTGATCAGCTGCCGCTGGTTATGGCCGGCGGACCGTTGTGCGGCAGTGACACGCCGATGTCCAGCCGTTGCGTACTGACCGGCCGTTCACCATTGACCGGCACCATCTTCAGTTGCTCCAGCGGCGGACCGTTTGCCTGGCAACTGCGGCAGGCAGGTCTGGATGCCTTGGTCATTACCGGCTCCAGTGCAACACCGGTCCAGCTGCGGGTGATGCCTGACCGGATTGATCTGCTTGCTGCCGACGACTTATGGGGTCTGCCCACTGATACGGTCTTTGCGCGTTTGACAGATGCCGGTGCTGTGGCTGCCATCGGTCCGGCCGGCGAAAACGGGGTACTGTATGCCTCGCTGGAAACCGCAGCCGGCGAACCGTTTGGCCGTGGTGGCCTGGGCGCCGTGGTGGGTCAGCGGCGGCTGAAGGCGATCACGATTCAGGGTGACGAGGGCAAGGTGACGATTGCCGACCAGACGGCCTTTGCAGCGGCCCGCCAGGATATGCAGCGGCTGTTGCTGGCCTCTCCCTTTATCTATGGACCGTTTGGTATTCATCAGTACGGCACCGTGGCCCTGGTTGACCCGCTGGCCCAGCGCGGCATGCTGCCTGCCAGAAATTTTACCGCGGTGCTGCCTGCCGCCGGCTTGAATGCCGCTGCGTTGCAGCACGCGTACCATCCCAGCGGTTACGGCTGTTACGACTGCCCAGTTGCCTGTAAGCGCTTGACGGAAGATGGCCAGCCTCTGCCGGATCACGACGACTTGCTGGCCCTGGCCGGTTGCTGTCAGCAGCCGCAACTTGATGCACTGGTGGCTGCCGGCCGCTGTTGCGCCCAGCTGGGTCTGGATCCCGTTTCTGCTGCCGGCAGTCTGGCTGCCTGGTCAGAGCTGACCGCTTCGCCCATCGTGTGCGGGCAGATGCCTGCTTTGTTGAGCAGGATCGCCCGCCGTGAGGCGGAGGGTGAACTGTTGGCTCTGGGGGCAGAGCGTCTGGCCTGCGCCCTGGGGCAGCCAGAGGCAGCCATGACCGTTAAGGGCCTGGAGCTGCCGCCCTATGATCCGCGAGCCGCAACCGGCCTGGCGCTGGCCTATGCTGTTGCGCCCCACGGCGGCACCCATCTGGATGCCTGGTCGTTATCCTCGGAGGTGCTGCGTAAACCGGTGCCGACCGATCCGGCCTGCTTTGACGGCAAGGCCCGTGTCATCGCCCTGGCCGAAGCGGCCAACGCCGCCATGGATAGTCTGGTGCTGTGCCGTTTTGCGGCCTGCGCTGTGGAGCTGGAGGAGGCTGCCGCCCTGCTGACGGCGGTCAGCGGCGAGAGGCACACTGCCGGTGACCTGTTGACGATCGGAGAGCGGATCATTGCTGCCGAACGGTCCTTTAACCAGGCCAATGGTTTTTCTGTAGCCGACGACCGGCTGCCGGAACGGTTCTTCAGCCACGCGACCGGAATGACGAAGCCGCTTGATCGCGAACATTTTGCCGAGGAGCTGCAACGTTACCAGCGTATCCGTTCTGGAGTTCAGGCCTGATGCAGGGCCACGCCAATCAGGCCCTGGGCGCCCGAGGCGAAGAGCTGGCGAGCGGACATCTGCAGAGGGCCGGTTACCGGATCCTGGAGCGTAATTTCCGCAGCCGGGGCGGTGAGGTGGACATCGTGGCCCGGGATAGGGACGGCACCATTGTGTTTGTGGAAGTGAAGGCCCGTAGCAATCTGGCCTTTGGCCTGCCACAGCTGGCGGTGACCAGCCGCAAGCAGCGTCAGATCGCCAAGGGCGCCCTTTCCTGGCTCTCACGGCATCGTTGCCATGATCAGGCGGCCCGGTTTGACGTGGTTGCCGTTTTGCTGCATGATGACGGCCGAGCTGAGCTTGAGCACATTGTCAATGCCTTTGAGTTGTCCTACTGATCTGGAGGAAGCGTCCATGCGTGATCTGAACGCAGCCCTTGTACAACTGAAACCAAAACTGGGCCGGGTGGCTGATAACCTGGACCTGATCAGGGAGCAGGTGGAGCGGGCCATCGAGCAACAGGCCGATCTGGCGGTATTGCCGGAACTGGCCCTGACCGGCTATTTTTTGAAGGACCTGGTGCCGGAGGTGGCCCTGTCCCTGGACAGCCCCGAGCTGACAACGCTGCGTGAACTATCACGCCGGATCAGCATTGCGGTCGGTTTTGTTGAGGTGACAACGGACTTTCAGTTCTATAACAGCGCCGCCTGGTTCGAGGCGGGTGAACTGCGGCATCTGCACCGCAAGGTCTATCTGCCCACCTACGGCCTGTTTGACGAACAGCGTTATCTGGGCCGGGGTGACCGGTTCCGTGCCTTTGACACCTGCTTTGGCCGGGTAGGGCTCTTGGTCTGCGAGGATATGTGGCACCTTTCGGCCCCCTACCTGCTGGCCATGGACGGCGCCACCACCCTGGTCTGTCTCTCCAGCAGCCCAGGCCGCGGTGTGGAACAGGGGCAACTCGGTACCGCAGCGGCCTGGCGTAACCTGACCACCGCTACCGCCCGCTTTCTGACCTGCCGGGTGCTGTATGTCAACCGGGTCGGCTATGAGGACGGCGTCGGTTTCTGGGGTGGCTCCCATGCCGTGGCTCCTTCGGGTGAAATCGTCGTCAGCGCCCCGGAATTCGATGCGTCAATGACCCTGGCGCGGCTTAACGCGGCTGATCTGCGTAGAGAGCGGATCGCCTCGCCGCTGGTGCGGGATGAAAGCCTGTGCGTCACCCAACTGGAACTGGAACGGATTCATCGTGAAAGGAGCCGCTGATGTCGCTGCTGACGATTAACGCACCGCTGGCGCGTCGGATACTAGTGGGCTTCCTGCAGGATGAGATCTGGAAGGTGGGGGCCAAAAAGGCGATTCTGGGGCTATCCGGCGGTATTGATTCGGCCCTGGTTTGCCATCTGGCTGCCGAGGCGCTGGGGCCAGAAAACGTGTACGCCATCTGCATGCCCTACAAGAGCAGCAACCCCGAGAGCGAGGCCCACGCCCGGCTGGTGGCCGAGGCCAGCGGCGTACACTATAACGTCATCGAGATTACGCCGATGGTGGATGCCTATTTTGAGGGTTTTCCCGATGCTGACCCGATGCGGCGTGGCAACAAGATGGCCCGGGAGCGGATGACGATCCTGTTCGATCACTCGGCCCTGCAGGGCGCTCTGGTGCTGGGCACCAGCAACAAGACCGAACTGCTGCTGGGCTACGGCACCCTGTACGGCGATATGGCCAGCGCCCTGAATCCGATCGGCGACCTGTACAAGACCCAGGTCTGGCAGCTTTCCGAAGAGGTAGGGGTGGCCCGGCCGGTGATCGATAAGCAGCCATCCGCCGACCTGTGGGCCGGCCAGACCGATGAACAGGAGCTGGGTTTCAGCTACCGTGAGGTGGATCAGCTGCTCTACCGGATGGTGGACCAGCGGGCGACGGCCGAAGAACTGCAGCAGGCCGGCTTCAGCGCCGATTTCATCAACACGGTCTACGGCAAGGTGCAGAACTCCCATTTCAAGCGTCGGCTACCGGTGATCGCCAAGCTGTCCAACCGGACCATTGACCGTGACTTCAGATATTCACGGGATTGGGGTAAATAGAGGCTGTGCGTGCAGTAGTCGTTGCTGCTGTACCTATTTTTAGAATACAGGAATCTTGATGAAATCTATCGTTGCCATTGTAGGCCGCCCTAATGTGGGCAAATCAACCCTCTTCAACCGGATTGTCGGTGAGCGTCGCGCCATTGTGGACGATATGCCCGGTGTGACCCGCGACCGGAACTATGCGGTGGTTGATCGTTATGACAAGCCGTTCATCCTGGTGGACACCGGTGGTTTCGAGCCGGTGACCGAGGACCGGATGTTGCAGCAGATGCGGGAGCAGTCGCTGTTGGCCATGGAAGAGGCCGATGTGATCCTGTTCCTGATGGATGCCAAGCAGGGCCTGACGCCGGCCGACAACGAGGTGGCCGCCATGTTGCGTCGGGTGGACAAGCCGGTGCTGTACGTGGTCAACAAGGTGGATGGCGAGAAGATCGAGAACGAGGCTGCCGAGTTTTACGCCCTGGGGATCGAGGGGATGCACACCATCTCGGCTGCCCACAACCGCGGCGTGCGCGACCTGCTGGATGAAGTTCAGTCCCTGCTGCCGGATGCCGGCGCGGACGGTGAGGATCAGGTCACCTCCATCGCGGTGGTGGGGCGCCCCAATGTGGGCAAGTCATCATTGGTTAACCGTCTGCTGGGGTTCGAGCGGGTGGTGGCCAACCCGACCCCCGGCACCACCCGTGATTCGGTGGATACCTACTTTACCTGCAACAAACAGCGCTACTGCCTGATCGATACCGCCGGCATCCGGCGCAAGGGCAAGACCAGCCAGAAGCTGGAAAAATACAGTGTGGTTGATGCCTTGCGCAGTATTGAACGGGCCGATGTGGCCCTGATTGTGCTGAACGCGGAAGAGGGGATCACCGAGCAGGATAAGCATATCGCCGGTTACGTCTATGAGGCGGGCCGGGCCTGCATCTTTGTGGTCAACAAATGGGATACCCTGGAAAAGGACAACAAGACGGTCGGCAAGTTCGTGGAGCAGATCAAGTACGAGTTCAAGTTTCTGGCCTTTGCGCCGATCGTGTTTGTCTCCGCCATGAGCGGGCAGCGTATTCACAAGGTGATGGAAGAGGTGGCTGTGGTTGCAGAGCAGTATTCCCGAAGGGTTACAACAGCAGAGCTAAACCGGTGCTTTAAGGAGGCGGTGGAGGCTCACCATGCACCGCTGCATCAGGGCAGGCGGGTCAAGTTTTATTTTGCCACTCAGGTGGGGGTCAAGCCGCCCACCTTTGCCATCTTCACCAATCAGCCTGAAGGGATCGGCACCCCTTATGAGCGCTACCTGGGGAACCGCTTCCGGGATGCGTTCGGTTTTCAGGGCACCCCGTTCAGGTTGCTGTTCCGCGGCCGTGAGCGGACCGCCCGCAAGGAGCGATAGCGCTTTACTTGCGGTGGAGTCATGGTTTATGATTCACCCTCTTTTGCTGTTGAAACTAGCTGTCGGGAGAAGGCTGGCTCATGGGCAGTAGCCTGAGTGGAAAACTTGAAGAGCTGGGACTGGACGACATCCTGCAGATCATTACGGTCAGCCGCAGGACCGGCATCCTGACCCTGAAGAGCCGCGGTCGCGAGGCGGTGCTGCAGCTGCGTGACGGCCTGGTGGTGCGGGCAACCTCCACCGGTTTCCAGCAGAGTCTGGGCGAAATGCTGGTGCGCAAAGGGGTTGTTGACGCCAACCTGGTACGGGATGTCCTGGCCCTGCAGCAATACGAAGGTTTTCGGGAACGGATCGGTTCCATTCTGCACCATCGCTATCAGGTTGATCTGCAGGTGATTGAACAGACCGTGCGGGAGCAGATGTCAAACGTGTTGTTGACTCTGTTTGCCTGGCATGAGGGTAGCTACGATTTTGAGCCCTGCGAGGAGATTGAGACCGTTGATGCCGCCTACCTGGACCCGTTGCAGCTGATGCTGGAACAAGGCGGTTCGGTTGAGCAGCTTTCGGCCCAGGGAGAGCGGCTGCAACACGAATTCAGCGCTGCAGAAACAGTTCAGGAACCGCCCGCTGCAGCGGCTGCTGCCGCTGGTGGTGACGATACACGCTGTGCACTGGTGGTGGTGGACGATGACAGCGCCACTGCCCAGGCCATTGCCGGACAATTCCCGGCTGAACTGCTGGAGGTGTTTCCCTTCACCAGCAGCGAGCAGGCCCTGGTTACCATCGACACGTTGTGCCGGAGCGGTCGCCGGCCGATGGTGCTGATCGACCTGATCATGCCCAAAATGGATGGCTCCGGTGTGTTGGGCGGCCTTGAAATCCTGAAGCTGCTGCGCCAGAACTTCCAGGATCTGGTCGTGATCCTGATGACCGATTTCTCCCATGCTGAGGCTGAAGCCGAGGCGGCCGAACTGGGCAGTGTCTGTCTGCTGAAGCCACGCCGCGGTAATGTGGAATCGGATGAGTTTACCGTCTTCATGTCCCAACTCCGCGGGGAACTGCAGAAATGCCGGGAGGCAGCTGCAGCCCGATCAGAAAGGTAGTAGTGTGCGTCCTGCCACGATCCTCATTGTCGACGATTCAGCTGCCATGCGTTCGCTGCTCGTGGCCACCATAGAAACCCTGGGTCCCGTCAAGACCGTGCAGGCCGCCAGCGGTTTTGAGGCGCTGCGAATCCTGCCCCGCGAACAGGTCGACCTGGTGCTGACCGACATCAATATGCCGGATATCAATGGCCTGGAGTTGTTGAGCTATATCCGCACCAATCCCATGTATCAGAACCTGCCGGTGATCATCATCTCAACCGAGGGCAGCCGCAAGGATATCGATCGCGGTCTTTCGCTGGGGGCCAACGAGTATCTGGTTAAACCGTTTATTCCCGCCAAACTGCTGGAGCTTGTACAAAGGTTGCTATGAGTGTCGTCCAGCCGCCAATCACCGATGCAGCACGGGATTTTCTGGCAGAAGCCGAAGAGATCCTTGAGGAATTAGGGGCTCAGTTGGCTGATCTGGCCGACATGGCTGAATCCGGCAGCTGGGACCCTGATCTGCTGAACGCCATTTTTCGCGGTGCCCATTCCCTGAAGGGGGTGGCCGGCATGTTCGGCTTTACGGCCGTGGCCGAGGTTGCCCACAACACGGAAAACCTGCTGGATTGGCTGCGGATGGGCAAGGTGAGTCTTAGTCCGACGGTGGTTGACCTGCTGTTCCGTTCTGCCAGGCTGCTGACCGTACTACTGCGGGCCACCAGTGACGGCACCCTTGACCAGCATCAGGATGAGATAGACGCGCACGCCGCAGCCATCACGGCCAGCCTATCACCGGGTTCCGCTCCCACTGCCAGCTCACTGGAACAGCTGGGCCTGCCGGCCGCCATCACCGGTTCCCTTACCGAGTACGAAGAACACCGGTTGCGTGAGAACCTGGCGCAGGGGCGCTGCCTGTTCGTGCTGCACACATCCTTTGACTTGGGCAGTTTCGACTTGGAGTTGGGCAGCCTGACCGATCTGCTGAAAAAATATGGCGAAGTGGTCAGCACCCTGCCCAGTATCGGCGAAAATAATCAGACCAACATAGATTTCGATCTGTTGCTGGGTACCCAACACAGCGAGCAGGAGCTGCGGCAATTGCTGGAAGGGCGCGTGGTCTCGCTCACCGGTTATGGGGCGCCAGCTGAGTTTAGTGCCCCTGTTGCAGCACCTGTCACCCAAGCCGGGGTTGCCATGCCGGTGACTGACGCAGTTGTCGCTGTTGACGAACAGCCCGGCAGTGTCGGGGCGCCTGCGGCATCGACGCCAGTTGACGAGAACGCAACCGCCAAGAGCATGAGCCGCACCGTGCGGGTCGATATCGGCAAGCTGGACTCGCTGATGAATATCGTTGGTGAACTGGTGCTGGCCCAGTCCTCGATTACGGCCATTGCCAACCGGATGAGGGCGGAAGGGTTCTCCCGTATGGCGGTCGATCTGGGAAAGGCCGCCAAAGGGCTTGAACGGCGGCTGGCCGATCTGCAGAGCGGGGTGATGGATATCCGCATGATCCCGGTGGGTCAGCTCTACGACAAGATGTCCCGTATCGTTCGTAGCATCACCCGCGAGCAGGGCAAAAAGGTCGACCTGAAGCTGTACGGCGCCGATACCGAGCTGGATAAGCTGATTGTCGAGGATATCGCCGATCCGTTGATGCATATCATCCGCAATGCCATTGATCATGGCATAGAATCACCTGAACAGCGCCGCGCTCAGGGTAAGGAGGAACGCGGCACGGTGCGGCTTTCCTCCTACCAGAAGGGCAACCATGTTGTGATCGAGGTGGAGGACGATGGCGGCGGCATCGATATTGAAAAGATCAAGCAGAAGGCCCTGGCCAAGGGACTGGTGCATGATGTCAGCAGCTTGAGTGACCGGGAGGCGCTGGAACTGATCTTTCTGCCCGGCTTTTCAACCGCCGATCAGATCACCGATGTCTCCGGTCGCGGCGTCGGCATGGACGTGGTCCGCAACAACATCGCCGCGGTCTCGGGCATGGTGGATATCGAAACCAGCCTGGGCAAAGGGTCCCGTTTCACCATTGTGCTGCCGATCACCCTGGCGATCATCAAGGCGCTGATTATCACCTGCGCCGGCCGGACCTACGCGCTGCCGATCACCTCGGTGGTGGAATCGCTGCTGCTGGTGCCGGAAGAGATCAGGACCGTGGAGAACAAGGAGGTGATCACGCTGCGCGAGACCACCTTGCCGTTGCTGCGGCTTGATCGTTTTCTGGCGGTGAATCGTATCGATACACCGATCGAACAGTACGTGGTGGTGGTCGGTGCGGCAGAAAAACGACTTGGTCTGGTGGTGGATGATCTGCTGGGGCAGCAGGATATCGTCATCAAACCGTTGGGCGAGGTGTTCCGTTCCATTCGCGGCATCTCCGGCGCAGCTGATCTGGGCGATCAGCGTACCATTTTGGTGCTTGATGCAGGCGGCATCATCACCGAGATGGTTCGTTCAGGGGGCTAGGCGTGTACAAGACCTACTTTGGTCTGCGGGAAAAGCCGTTCGGCAAGACCCCCGATCCCCGTTTTCTGTTCCTGTCGCGGGGGCACGAGGAGGCCTTGGCCCGCCTGGAGTATGCTGTTGAGGAGCGGGAGATCGCCCTGTTGACCGGTGATGTCGGCTGTGGCAAGACCACCCTGTCGCGGGCCCTGATGGACCGTTGTGGGACAGCCTGTCGTTTTGTGCTGATCTTTAACCCTCGCATGGGGGCGTTGGAGTTTCTGCGCACCGTGGCCCACGGACTGGAGATCGAGCAACCGGCTCGCACCAAGGACGATCTGCTGCGGCAGATCACCGGCGTACTCTATGATTTCTACCGGGCTGGTGTCTGTCCGGTGCTGGTGATTGACGAGGCACAGACCATCAATGACCTTGAGGTGTTCGACGAGATCAGGCTGCTGACCAACTATCAGCTGGATCATCATAACCTGCTGGCCGTGCTGATCATGGGACAGCCGGAACTGCGTGAACTGCTGCGTCATCAGTCGCTGGAGCCGTTGCGTCAACGGATTGCGCTGCAGTATCATCTGCAGCCGCTCTCCCTTGAAGAGACCATGGAATATCTGGATTATCGGATCATGGCTGCCGGCGGCAGTGACGGGCTGTTTACCCCCGATGCATTGCAGGCGATCCATGAGCTGTCGGGCGGGGTGCCACGGCGGATTAACGCCATAGCCACCAACGCCCTGCTGGTGGCCTACGGTGCCGATGCAGCCATGGTTGATGCGGCAATAATCAACGAAGTCAGGGATGAAGTAATTCTGTAAAGCGGGTAGCCTAAGTTATGGATTTGGCCAAAATACGCACAAAGGCACGGCAGGAGGGGGCGGCTCAGGCACCAAACGAGCAGGTCGATCAGCAGCCGTCACCGCAGGAAACGGTTGTGCCGCCGGCGCTGGCTGTGCCTGATGACTCACCGGAATCGGCCGACAGTGAACTGGTCATACCGGGCCCTGCGCCGATCCGTAGTATCGCCTCGCCGGTTCGTTTCGATCCCCTGGCCGTGATCCTTGCCGGACGGCAGGCTGATCAGGTACTGGCGGATGTTGAGCCGCAACCGCAGAATCAGGCACAGACGGTGGCCAGCGAGGATGTCTACCAGGAGTTTCTCTGTTTTCTGCTGGGTGATGAGGAGTACGGCGTCAACATCATGGAGATCAAGGAGCTGATCAAACCCCGTGAACTGACGGAAGTGCCCCGTGCGCCCCACTTTGTGGATGGCATCATCTCGCTGCGCGGGATGATCGTGCCGGTGATCGATCTGCGCAAGCGTCTCGGACTTCATTCGCAGCGGCCCACTGCACAGCAGCGGATTGTGATCGTGCGTCAGCGCTCTGGTTTCAGTGGTTTGCGGGTGGATAGCGTGACCGGCGTGGTCCGTATTGCCGACCATCGCCGCGAAGCAGCGCCGGCAGCCCTGGAGGGGATTGATCGGGAGTTTGTGGCCGGTATCGGTCGTGCCGACAACCGGATGGTAATCCTGCTTGATATTCAGAACGTGGCTGATCTGGAGCTTGCCGCCCATGGGAACTGAGATGGATGAGGCCACCGTACAGGAACTGCAGTTGGCCAGTTTCCGGCTGGGTGACAACCACTTTGCCGTCGATATCATGCGGATCAGGGAGATCATGTTGCCGCAACCGCTGGCCGGTATGCCCCGTCCCTCACAGGTGCTGGAGGGGATGATCAACCTGCGGGGCACGGTGATTCCGGTGGTGAATCTGCGTTCTCGCTTCGGGATGGAACCCCGCTTTGGCGGCGCAGGCAAGCTGATGATCATCTCGGTTGCCGGTCGACTGGTGGCCTTGGCAGTGGATGACGTTGAGGAAGTTATTTCCGTGCCGGTGCATGCCATTGTCCCGCCGCCGGAACTTGTGGAAGGGGTCGGGGGTGAGTATCTGGTCGGGGTCTGTCTGGTTAACGCGCTCTTGCACCTGATTCTTGATATTGATACGCTTTTTACCCCGGCTGAACGGCGGGAGTTGGGGCGTGTTGCCGGAGATCTGCACCATGGTCATGACTGAGCGACCGACTGCGCTTGCCATTGAAGACGAGGAGGTTCGCCGTCGCACCGTGCAGGAGCAATTGGGGGTGCCGCTAGAGCGCTGTCGTGAGCTGTTGCGGGCTGCACTGGGCGATGAGAGCTGGCGGGTGCGTAAAGAGGCGGTGGAGGTGCTGGTTGCGGCTCGTCCCGGACGGGAAGAGATTGACGGATTGATTGAGCTGCTACGGCATGAGGATAACGCCGGTCTGCGCAACGCAACTTCGGAACTGCTGGTCAGGCTGGGTAAACGCGCCGTACCGGTCCTGCTCGATCATCTTCAGGATAGCGACCAGGACCTGCGCAAGTTGGTGGTTGATACGCTGGCTGCCATCGGCGAGCGGAGCGCCGTGCCGGCCTTGCTGACAACCCTTGCTGACCCGGATGTCAACGTTGCCGCAGCGGCAGCCGAGGCATTGGGCGCCATCGGTGACCGATCGGCAGTGCCGGCCCTGGTGCAGGCATTGGACCGGCAGCAGCACGATTTCTTCCGTTTTAATGCCTTGTCAGCCCTGGGGCGCATCGCTGTGCCCGGGCCACTGCCGCCGGTGGTGGCCCGTCTGGCCCGACAAGACATGCTGCGGCTGGCAGCCTATGAATGTCTGGGCAAGATCGGTGCTGATACTGCAGCGGCCGATCTGTTGCTGGAAGGTTTGCAAAGCCAGTTGCCCAGTCTGCGGTCAGTGGCAATACGTTCGCTGGCCACAGTGCTGCATAACCTGGAACCGCTGTTTCGGCAGTCGGTGATTGACCACCTCAGGGCGCTTTTTGATCAGGGATTGCTGGAGGCCTTGACCCAGGCTGCTGTCAGCGGTACCGCAGAGGTGGCGGAAGCGGTGGTGGAGCTGTTGGAGGTGCTGGCAGACCCGCGTAGCCTGCCCTTGTTGCTGCAGGCCATGGGCAATGAATGTCTGACTTCGCGTGCCATGGACGCCCTGCAGTCCATCGGCACAGTCGCCATTGCGCCATCAGTTGCCCGTTATGCCTTGGCCGATGAGACGGAGCGGGCTGCCATCTGCACCCTGCTGGGCCGTCTGGGGCGCTTACAAGCGGATGTTGAGCAGACCATCAGCCAGGGGTTGTCCGATGATGCCGCTCTGGTGCGCCGCGCAGCAGCCGTTGCAGCCGGTAGATTGCCCAGCGCAGCGTTACTGTCGGCCGTGACTGGCCTGCTCGATGATGAGGATCCGTCCGTGCGCGACGCAGCGCTGCAGGCCTTGCGCGCCCATGGAGGCTCCAACACTGAGTTGGTCCGTGAGATAGCCGGTCAGATGATCAGTTCGGAGCTGCCTGAGCAGCGGCGGGCGGCAGCCCTGTTGTGCGCCGCCAGCGGTGATTGCGAACAGTTGGCCCTGCTGATCAAGGACGAACACGCAGCGGTTCGGGAGTCAGCCGTTCGTGCTGTTGGCCGTTTGGCTCTGGCTGTGTCCTGCCCCAACCTGGTGATGGCGCTGGTTGATGAGGCCGAAGAGGTACGTATTGCCGCGGCCGAGTCGCTGAGCGGCTGTTGTGGCAAGCACGAGAGTATTGCGCCCTTACGGCTGGCATTACAGGATCCATCATCATGGGTACAGGCCGCTGCGCTGCGCAGCCTGGTGGAGCTGTGCGGCAATGAGGCGCTTTCGGATGCACTAGCTCTGTGGCAGCGTGGGGATGAGGTGGCACAACTGGCCTGTCTGGAGGCCTTTGACCTGCTTGCCGCGCCGGAGGGCTTTGCCCTGATCACGCAGGCCCTTGGCCAGCGTGATGGCGAGGTGCTGAAAGGGGTTATCGAGGTGCTGGCCCGGCACAAGCCGGATTTGCTGCTACCCTGGCTGCATCATATCCTCTGCCATAACGATTGGGATGTGCGGATGAGTGCGGTCCGGGCCTGTGCCAGCCTGCCGCCTCCAGAACGGCACGACCTGTTGCGTATGGCCCTTGATCGTGAGGATCATGATCTGGTCAGGCAGGCATTGCGGCAATTGCTGGACGGCCACTGACCATGCCGGTTGCAGAGCAGGCCATACTGATGCCTGACGAGGAGTTTCGACTGCTCCGTGATCTGGTGTATGCCCACAGCGGTCTGTATTTTGGGGATGATGCCAAATACCTGCTGGAAAAACGGCTGGGGCGCCGCTTGGCCACTCACCAGCTTAAGTCGTATCGTGAGTACTACCAATTTCTGAAGTTCAATCGCAAACGAGAGCAGGAGTTGGAGGAGATCATGGATCTCCTCACCACTAACGAGACCTATTTCTTTCGTGAAGCGTATCAGCTGAACGCCTTTTCTGATGAGATCCTGCCGGAACTTTGCAAGCGCAAGCAGGCAGCCGGCGAACCACGCAGGATCAGGATCTGGAGTGCTGGCTGTTCCAGTGGCGAAGAACCTTACACCATCGCCATGCTGCTGCTGGAACAGCAGTGCCTGCAGGGCTGGCAACTGGAGATTGTCGGCACCGATATCAGCCAACGGGTGCTGCACCAGGCGCGGCGCGGTATCTATGGACGTTCAGCCTTTCGGATGACTGACGACTACTATCTGTTGAAGTACTTTGAGCCGCAGGACGGCTCATTCCGGATTGCCGACCGGGTAAGGCAGCTGGTCACGATCAGCCATCTTAACCTGTTGGACAGCACCCGGATGGCAATGCTGGGCAGTTTTGACCTGATTTTTTGTCGCAACGTGATCATCTATTTTGATCTGGCAGTGAAAAAGCAGGTGATTGCATCGTTTCACGGGGCCTTGCGGGATGGCGGTTTTTTGCTCTTGGGCCACTCGGAGTCGTTGATGAACATCAGTACCCTGTTCACCCTGCGTCACTACAAGAATGACATGGTGTACCAGAAGCCGCTGCTCAGCTCGGCAGGGGGGATGTCATGAAGCCGGTGCGGGTACTGGTGGTGGACGACTCGGCCTACAGCCGTCGCAGTATCACTCGCATGCTGGAAGGGGTGCCGGGCATCGAGGTGGTGGGGTACGCCATCGATGGTGAAGAGGGAATCCGTCAGGTGATCAGCCTCAAGCCGGACCTGGTAACCCTGGATCTGGAAATGCCGCGCATGGACGGGTTTACCTTGCTGCGGATCCTGACTGGCCGTTTTAACCTGCCGGTGATTGTGGTCAGTGCCCTTTCCGATGCGGAGAAGGTCTTTCGGGCTCTTGAATTGGGGGCGGTCGATTTTGTGGCCAAACCGTCCAGTGATGCCAGCACCGATCTGCTGTCCATCACCGAGGATCTGCAGTATAAGGTTCGTCAGGCGGTGACGGCCCGCATCAAGGAGTATCATCGCCTGAGCGATCATGCCGTTTGTGGATCGACGCAGCGAAAAAATGGTCGTAAAGGGCGCTTGGAGCCGCTCGAACTGGTTGCCATCGCTGCCTCTACCGGTGGTCCACCGGCATTACAGGGCATCTTGAGCGCCTTTGAGCGGCCTTATCCCTTTGGTGTGGTGGTGGCTCAGCATATGCCGCCCGGTTTTACCAAGGCCTTTGCCGAGCGGCTGAATCGCAGCTCGGTGTTTGAGGTACGCGAGGCCCAGGACGGCGATCCCGTTGTGGCCGGTCAGGCGCTGGTGGCACCCGGCGGCAGCCACGTGATACTGGAGCAGGATACTGCCATTATTCGTGCCCGGGTCTTGCCCCCTGACCCGAACTACCGTTACAATCCGTCGGCCGACGCCCTGTTCAGCTCCTGTGCGCCGTTGTATGGCGGTCGGATGCTGGCAGTGGTGTTGACCGGCATGGGCAATGACGGCAGTCAGGGCGTGCGGCAGGTAAAACAGCATGGCGGCCAGGTGCTGGCCGAGTCGGAGGAAAGTTCGGTGGTGTATGGCATGCCCCGCGAGGCAGCCGCCACCGGTTGTGTTGACCGGATTGCCGCCTTGGACGACATACCCAGTGCAATCCTGGATTGCGGTCATTTTGAGCATTGAAGAAGCTAGGAACATATATAACCAGAAGGAGTAGCTGATGTCTGCTGAGCTGAAGTACACCCCCAACGAGATCGAAGCCAAATGGCAGCAGTTTTGGGCCGATAAGAAGACCTTTAAGGTCACCGAAGATCCGGCCAAGCCGAAGTATTACCTGCTGGAGATGTTTCCGTACCCTTCCGGCCGGATTCATATGGGCCATGTGCGTAACTACTCGATCGGTGATGTGGTAGGGCGCTTCAAGCGGATGCGTGGCTTCAACGTGCTGCACCCGATGGGCTGGGACGCCTTCGGCATGCCGGCAGAGAACGCCGCCATCAAGAACAACAGCCATCCGGCTGCCTGGACCTACGAGAATATGGCCTACATGCGTGACCAGTTGAAGCAGATGGGCCTGTCCTACGATTGGGACCGGGAACTGGCAACCTGTGATGTATCCTACTATCGTTGGGAGCAGAAGCTGTTCCTGGAGATGTATCAGAAAGGGTTGGCTTACAAGAAACAGTCCTTTGTCAACTGGTGCCCCTCCTGCGAGACCGTGCTGGCCAACGAGCAGGTGGAGGACGGCGCCTGTTGGCGGTGCGACAACGAGGTGCAGCAAAAGGAACTGGAACAGTGGTTCTTCCGGATCACCGACTACGCCCAGGAGCTGCTGGATTTTACCCATAAAATGCCCGGCTGGCCGGAGCGGGTGCTGGTGATGCAGCGCAACTGGATCGGCCGTAGCACCGGTTGTGAGATCGACTTCCCGCTGGAGGGCCGCGAAGGAACTATCCGGGTCTTTACCACCCGTCAGGACACCCTGTTTGGCGCTACCTTCATGTCGCTGGCGCCGGAGCATCCACTGGCGCTGGAACTGACCACGCCGGAGCGGCGGGCCGAGGTAGAGGCCTTTATCGACAAGGTTAAAAAGACCGACCGGATCAAGCGCACTGCCGATGACTTCGAGAAAGAGGGGGTCTTCACCGGCAGCTACTGTGTTAACCCGGCCACTGGCTGCAGGATGCCGGTCTTTTTGGCCAACTTTGTGCTGGTGGAGTATGGCACCGGTGCGGTAATGGCGGTGCCGACCCACGACCAGCGCGATTTTGAATTTGCCAAAAAGTATGACCTGCCGCTGGTGGTGGTGATTCAGCCCCAAGGCGAGACCCTTGATCCGTCCGCCATGGCTGCCGCCTACACTGAGCCAGGTGTGATGACTAATTCCGGTCGTTTCGACGGCAAGCCGAGTGACAGTGCCAAAGAGGAGATCGCCGACTGGCTGGAGCAGGAGGGCAAGGGCAAGAAGACGGTCAATTTCCGCTTGAGGGATTGGGGGGTATCTCGCCAGAGATACTGGGGTAATCCGATTCCGATTATCTACTGCGAGTGCTGCGGCGCCGTGCCGGTACCGGACAAGGATCTGCCGGTGGTGCTGCCCCACGACGTGGCCTTCACCGGCGAAGGTGGCAGCCCGTTGGCCAGGCTGGAGAGCTTCATCAAGGTGGACTGTCCACAGTGCGGCAAGCCGGCCCGCCGCGAAACCGATACCATGGACACCTTTGTGGAATCCTCCTGGTACTTCCTGCGTTACTGCAGCCCCGATTTTGAAGGGGGCATGGTGGACAAGGCCCGCACCGACTACTGGATGTCGGTGGACCAGTATATCGGCGGCATTGAGCATGCTGTGCTGCACCTGCTGTACGCCCGCTTCTTCACCAAGGTGATGCGTGACCTGGGCCATATCTCGGTGGATGAGCCGTTCACCAACCTGCTGACCCAGGGGATGGTGATCAAGGACGGCGCCAAGATGAGCAAATCCAAGGGTAACGTGGTGGACCCCGACGCCCTGATCAAGAAGTACGGCGCTGACACGGCCCGCCTGTTCTCTCTGTTTGCCGCACCGCCGGAAAAGGACCTGGACTGGAACGAGCAGGGTGTCGACGGCTGCTACCGTTTCCTGAACCGGGTCTGGAAGTTGGTACACGAATATCTGTCAGCCACACAGGGGGCAGGGGCCCTGGATGTTAGTGCATTGACCGACGAAGAGCGTACCCTGCGCCGTGCAGTACACAAGACCCTCAAAAAGGTCACTGAAGATATTGACGAGCGCTTCCACTTCAACACCGCCATCGCTGCGGTGATGGAGCTGCTGAACGTGCTGCAGGGGGCCAAGCTGGCCTCGCCCCAATCCGGGGCGGTAATGAAGGAGGCCCTTGATCTGCTGGTGCAGATGCTGGCCCCCTTCGTGCCGCACATCAGCGAGGAGTTGTGGCAGCAGCTGGGGCATACCACCAGCCTGGCAGATACCTCGTGGCCGACCTATGACCCAGCGGCTACGGTGGATGAGGAACTGCTGATCGTGGTGCAGGTCAACGGCAAGCTGCGCTCCCGTTTGTCGGTGGCGGTGGGGATCGATGAAGAGAGGGTTAAGGCGCAAGCCCTGGCCGACGACAAGGTGAAGGTTTTTACCGATGGCCAGCAGATTCGTAAGGTGATCTATGTGCCTGGAAAGTTGGTGAACATTGTTGCCGGCTAAGGGGCTTTACGGTGGCTTGTTGGTGCTGTTGCTGGTTGTTATTCTGACCGGTTGCGGTTATCGGTTTACCGCTGACAGCGGAACACGCTTGCCGTCTGGGCAAAAGGTCTGGGTGGCCTATTTTCAGAACACTACGGTCTATCCTGCCGCATCGGTTGCCTTAAAACGTGCGTTGTTCGATCAGTTTAGCGCCCTGCGAGGCATCGTGCCGGCAGCGACACCAGCCGAGGGCGATCTGCTGGTTGAAGGCACCCTGACCGGCTATGGCGCCGGCAACGCCAGCTATACGGCCACCGATATCGTGAAAGAGTACCGCCTGACCGTCTCGGCTCAGATTACGGTCCGCCGTAAAGGAGACGAGAAGAACGCCAAGCCGCTCTGGAAAGGCTCGGTCTCGGCCTGGCAGGATTATCCGGTGGCAACTACCATTGAGCTGCAGCGCAGTAACGAGGATGCGGCCCTGCTGGCAGCCTCACGTAAGCTTGCCCAGCAGGTGATCTGGAACCTGGAGCAGGGTTACTGATGACCGAGCAGGAGTTGGAAAAACAGCTTGCGACCGGCGCCTTTGCGCCGGTCTATTTTTTGTACGGTGAAGAACCGTTTCTGGCGGAACGGGCCAGTCGTCGCATCATGGAGCGGGCTGTTGACCCGGCCATGAAGGATTTTAACCTGAATATCTATTACGGCAACGACTGCAAAGGTACAGAAATACTCGATACCGCCCAGACTCTGCCGATGTTTGCTGAGCGCCGGGTGGTACTGGTCAAGCGCGCTGAAGGGCTGTCTGCGGCGACCCAGGAAGGGCTTTTGCCTTATCTGGCCAACCCGAGCCCCGAGACCTGTCTGATCTTTGTGGCCGGCAAGCCGGACCTGCGGCGCAAGTTTTTTGCCGAGTTAAAAAAGCAGCCCGGCAGCCTGGAGTTTAAAAAGCTGTACGAGAACAGGCTGGGACCCTTTATCAGTCAGGAGGCCGCCGGACACGGCAAGAAGATCGACAGCGCCGGGGCTGAACTGTTGGCCTTTCTGGTGGGGAGCAACCTGCAGGCATTGTCGTCGCAGGTCGAAAAGGCTGCCCTGTATGTTGGCAACCGTCCGGTGATCACGGTGGATGATGTACGGACCATTGTCAGCCAGAGCAAGGAGTTCAGCGCCTTTGAACTGGCCCGTTTCATTGGTGAGAAAAATCTGGCCAAGGCGTTGGCCACCCTGGAGTCGATGCTGACCAATGGTGAGGAAGCGATCATGATGCTGGGGGCGCTGGCCAGCCATTTTCGCAGGATATGGCGTATTCGGGAGCTGTTGGACCAGAAGCTTGCGCCGGCCGAGATCGGCAAGCAGCTCAAGATCCACCAGTTTTTTCTGGGGGAGCAGCTGGCCCAGGCCAAAAAGTATGCAACCCCTGAACTGGAGTTGTTGTTCGAGCGGCTCTATCGGGCGGACCAGGCGCTCAAGACCGGTGCCGCGGCGGCTACGGTGCTGCAGGGGCTGGTGTTTGATGCCTGTAATGGCAGTCTGTAGCAGCTTTTTGTGAATCGTTAACAAAAAAGCCTCCACTTTCTAGTGGAGGCTTTTTGATGTTCGGTGGTGCCGTGTGACTAGCCGAGGGTGTTGACCAGCTTGGTCAGGCGGGAGACGCTGCGCGAAGCATTCGCCTTATGGATGACCCCTTTGGTGGCGGTCTTGTCGATAACCGGAATGGCTGCCTGCAGGGCCTCTTGGGCTGCAGCCTTGTCCTTCTTCTCAACGGCCTCGCGGACCCGCTTGATGTAGGTCTTCAAGGTTGATTTCTGGTGACGGTTGCGGGCGTTACGCTTTTCGTTCTGCTTGATCCGCTTGATTGCCGACTTGTGATGAGCCACGTGCTACCTCCGAATGATTGCAGCAAAGCATGCTGGTAATTAGTCAAATTGAAGCGAAATTTTTAGCATCCTATTCTGGTACTGTCAAGCAGTATCTGAATGGTTAGGCTGAGATATGGACCCGTCGTCCCTCAACTCTCAGTCGGCCGGCGCAGAACAGTCGCACTGCCTCAGGATAGATACGATGTTCTTCGCCATGAATCCGATCTGAAAGGGTTTCCAGCGTGTCGTCGGCCAGGATCGGCACCACCGCCTGCAGGATGATCGGTCCGGTGTCAGTGCCGGTATCCACAAAATGTACGGTGCAGCCAGTGTAGCGCACGCCATACTCCAGGGCCTGCTGTTGGGCGTCCAGGCCGGGGAAAGCCGGCAGCAGGGCAGGGTGGATGTTCATCATGGCATGGGGAAATGCCTCCACCATCACCGGAGATAAGAGCCGCATGAAGCCGGCCAGTATTACCAGTTGTACCCCGTGTTCTTTGAGCAGGGCCACCAGGGCCTGATCGTAGGCTGCCCGGTTGGGGAACTGTTTATGATCCAGCACCAGGGCCGGGATGTTGTGTTTTTTTGCCCGCTCCAGGGCGTAGGCGTCGGCCTTGTTGCTGATCAGGCAGGCGATCCGGCCGTTGGTGATCCGTCCCGCCTCCAGGGCATCAACGATGGCCTGAAAGTTCGAGCCGTTGCCGGAAACCAAGACCCCGATGGCGATGGGTGTGGTTGTCATCAGAGCAGCTCTACCTGTTCTTCATCCTGACGGCGGGTTTGTACTTCACCCACCAGCCAGGCGGTTTCGCCCAATCCCTGCAGGCGGGCCAGGATGTCATCCACGTCCTGTTCGGCCACAGACAACACCATGCCAATCCCCATGTTGAAGGTGCGGTACATCTCGTACTGATCCACCTTGCCAGCCTCTTGCAGCAGGCTGAAGACCGGCGGACGCTGCCAGCTGTCCAGCTTAAAGCTGGCTTTGCAGAGTTTGGGCAGGATGCGGGGTACGTTATCGGTCAGGCCGCCGCCGGTGATATGGGCGATGCCGTTGATCCGGAAGTCCTTCAGCAGGTTCAGCATGGCCCGCACGTAGATCTTGGTGGGGGTCAGCAGGGTCTCGGCCACCGTGGCCCCCATACCAGGCAGTTGATCGTGGATACCGAGTCCCATCCGGTCGAAGATGATCCGGCGGGCCAGTGAGTAGCCGTTGCTGTGCAGGCCGCTGGAGGCGATGCCGATCAGCTTGTTGCCCACCGTGATTGATGAGCCGTCAATGATCTGGTCCTTTTCCACCACCCCCACGGTAAAGCCGGCCATGTCATACTCGCCATCACTGTAAAAACCGGGCATTTCGGCGGTTTCACCGCCGATCAGGGCACATCCGGCCTGCTTGCAGCCCTCGGCAATGCCGGCCACAATCTGGGCCGCCTTGTCCGGATCGAGGTGCCCGGTGGCCAGGTAGTCCAGGAAAAAGAGCGGCTCGGCCCCTTGGACGATGATGTCGTTAACGCACATCGCCACCAGGTCGATGCCGACCGTGTCATGTTTGTCGGCCAGGAAGGCCAGCTTCAGCTTGGTGCCAACGCCGTCGGTGCCGGAAACCAGTACCGGGTTCTTGTACTTGGCGGTGTTCAGTGAAAAGAGGCCGCCAAAGCCACCAATTTCGGTCATCACTTCCGGGCGGAAGGTGGCCTTGACCAACGGCTTGATCTTCTGCACGAATTGGTTGCCAGCCTCAATGTCGACACCAGCCTCTTTGTAGGTTGCACGGGATTCTGTCACAGCGTGGGCACTCCTTGTCAGATTGAATCTGTTTTCTAGCCAATCGGGGGGTAAAAGTCAATCAACTCGGTAGCAACCCCAATGGTAACGCCAGTTTGACCTTGACAAACCTGTCGCTTTGTCGCTTACTTGAGGCCATGCGTAGCATCACGCCCCATACACCGTTTCTCGTGCGTCAGCTGCTGCCCGCTTTGGTGCTGCTGTTTGCCGTCATGGCGCTGGCTCAGCCAGCCTGTGCCGACATCTATCGTTACGAGGACGAGGAAGGGGTGGTGCATTTTACCGATGCGCCCACCGATAAAAAATTCAAGGTCTTCCTGCGCGACCTGCGTAAGGATCGCCAGCTGCGTACCCGTTTCAGGGTGGCCCAGGGCAATCCGCAGCAGTACGAACAGCTGATTCAGGCCAGTGCTGCCAAGTACGGCGTGAACGCAGCCTTGGTCAAGGCGGTTATTCAGGCGGAGTCAGGCTACAATCCCAATGCCGTTTCCCGCGCAGGAGCCAGCGGCCTGATGCAGTTGATGCCCGGCACCGCCAAGCAGCTCAAAGTGGCGGATGCCTTCAATCCAAAACAGAACGTGGACGGCGGCGTGCGTTACCTCAAGTTTTTGCTGGATACCTTCAAGGGTGATGTGAGCCTCGCCCTGGCGGCCTACAACGCCGGGATGGGCAAGGTGGCCAAGTACGGCGGCATCCCTCCCTACGAAGAGACCCGCACCTACGTCAGTCGCGTACTATCCTACATGGGGTCTTACTGACGTGTCTCAGTACCATCCAATTCTCAACCCTCCCAACATTATTACCCTGTTCAGGATCGCCTGCATTCCGTTGATGGTACTGCTGCTTATGTCGCCATCCCGTGAGACCTGTTTCTGGGCAGCCTGGATCTTTGCGCTGGCGTCGGCCACAGACTGGCTGGATGGACATCTGGCCCGTCGGATGGGTATTGTAACCGTCTTCGGCAAATTTCTTGATCCGATTGCCGATAAACTGATCGTGATGGCCGCCCTGATCATGATCCTGCCCTATGATCGGGTACCGGCCTGGATGGTGTTCGTTGTGCTGGCCCGCGAGATCGTGATCACTGGCCTGCGTAGCATCGCCTCCAGCGAGGGGATTGTGATCCATGCTTCTGACCTGGGCAAGTACAAGACCATCTTTCAGCTGGTGGCCATCATCGGCCTGCTGCTGCATTTTGACTACAACTGGTTCTTTGGCATTGCGCATCCGTTGGTCACGGTCAACATGCACAACGCCGGTATGTTTTTCTTCTGGATCGCCTTTGTCCTGACCGTCTGGTCAGGCCTGGATTACCTGTTCCGCTTCGTGCGGGTCATCTCCCGTTAAGCGTTCAACAGATCCCTGCCTTATCCTTTTTCCCCATGTCACTAGCGTACATCACCCTTGATGATCTGATAGCCCGTTTCGGTCTTGATCCGTCACCATTCGCCCAAGTGGCCAAGCGGTATCCATTTCGCCTGACCAGGTATTATGCCGGGCTGATCAAGGAACCGGGTGATCCGATCTGGCGTCAGTGTGTGCCTGACCCGGCTGAACTGGTGGATGACGAACAGCTACCGGACCCGTTGGACGAAGAACGCCTGAGTCCGGTGCCCGGACTGATCCATCGGTATCCCGATCGGGCGGTGCTGCTGGTCTCCAATCGCTGCGCCGTCTACTGCCGGTTCTGCATGCGGAAACGGCAGGTGGGTTGCGGCGCAACATCCCTGGATGTTGATCGGGCCATTGACTACATCGCTGCAACGCCACAGCTGCGCGACGTGGTGCTGTCCGGCGGCGACCCGCTGTTGCTGCCACTTGAGGCCTTGCATGATCTGTTGGGACGGTTACGGGCGATCCCTCACTTGGATATCATCCGCATCGGCAGCCGAGCACCGGTCACGGCGCCGGGCCTGATCACGCCTGAGCTGTGCCGGATGCTGGCCAGCCATCAACCGCTCTACTTTAACACCCACTTCAATCATCCCCGTGAGCTGACCACTGCGGCTGCTCGGGCCTGTGCCCTGCTGGCCGAGGCCGGTATTCCGTTGGGTAACCAGACGGTGCTGCTGAAAGGGATTAATGATCAGCAGTTTGTTTTGCATGAACTTTTCAGCGGACTGCTGCGACTGCGGGTGCGCCCCTATTACCTGCACCAGATGGATCTGGTGCAGGGCACGGCCCATTTTCGTACCCCGTTGCGTCATGGGATGCAGTTGATGGCTGGCCTACGGGGACAGGTCAGCGGCATGGCGATCCCCCATTATGTGGTTGATCTGCCGGGGGGGCAAGGCAAGGTGCCGCTGCAGGCTGAAGCGGCCCAGGCTACTGCTGAAGGCTGGTTGCTCCGTAACCTGTCAGGTGATCAGGTTATGTATCGGGATCCTCACTAGAGTTCATAGCCGTTTGCGCATTTCCAGTACATTGCCGCCCGGTATGCGTCGATAGACCACCGAATCCATCAGGGTGCGGATAATGTAAATGCCGCGCCCGCCGGTCTCCAAAAGCTCTTCTCCCTCAAAACCTGGATCCTGGATGCTGTTCAGGTCAAAGCCTTGCCCCTGATCAAAGACCTGGAGCAGCAGCTCGTTGTCGCCGATGGTGATCCGGATGTCCACCTCTTTGTCCGGGTCGCCGGCGTTGGCATGCCGGATGGCGTTGACCATCGCTTCGGTCAGTACCACGTTCAGTTGATTGGCCAGATCTTCCCGGTCGCCTTTAAAGCCCTGCAACTGGAGGGCAAGGTCTTCACCGATCCTGCCGATCAGACTTAAATAACGGGTCTGGTTGGGCACCTTGATCTGTATGTCGATTTCGTTCTTCATGGGCTGGTATCCCGTGTGTGCCGCTGAGAGATCTGTCAGAAAGAGGCCAGGGCATCATCCATGGTGGTGTAGATGTCGAATACGCGGTGCAGCCGGGTTAACTCAAACATCGATTTGACCTGGCTCTGCACGCCGGACAGTTTCAATTCTGCCTGGCGGGCCGAGGCGTTTTTGAATCCGGAAACCAGGGCTCCCAGGCCGGAGCTGTCGATGAAACGGACCTCTTTCAGATCCACCACGATCCCCTTCTTGCCTGATTCAAACAGGTTGGCCAGCTCCAGCTTCAGTTCATCAGCGTTATGGGCATCCAGCCGCTCCTCTTTTACCTGCACCAGCACCACGTTTCCCTGTTCTTCGCGTTTGATGTTCATGTCCCACTCCTTTCATCAGGTCAGTATCTTCAAGACCACCATTGAGATGTCATCCTGCTGGGTTTGCTCACCACTGAACTGCTGTGCCTGTTCGTAGAACGAATCGGCGATCTCTCCTGCCGACAGGTTACCGATCGCGGCCAGATGTTGACAGATCCGCTCGGTGCCGTACAGCTCTCCCGACGGGGTCATGGCCTCAGGGATGCCGTCGGTATGGAAAAAGATCAGGTCGCCTGAACGCAGCAAAATGGCCTGTTCTTCAAAAACCACTTCCTGTTTGACGCCAAGAATCAGCCCCTCGGCGTCCAGTTCTTGGCAGGCTGATTCGCCAGGGCGATAGACCATCGGTCGGTTGTGTCCGGCGTTGGCATAGGAAAGCCGACCGGTAGCCGCGTTGTAGCGGGCATAGAACATGGTGATAAACAGTTCTGAACGGGACAGGTCATCGTACAGTTGGTGGTTGAGAAGGTTCAAGATTACGCTGGGGCTGGTGGCGCGGCTTACCTGGGCACGCAGCAGGGTGCGCACCTCAGCCATGATCAGGGCCGCCCCGACGCTGTGGCCAGAGACATCGGCGATCACCAGGTCGATGGTATGGTCGTCCCGTTTGAAGAAATCATAGTAATCGCCCCCGACGTGGGCGGCCGGGATACAGCGGCCGGCCAGTTCAATGCCGAAGATGTCGGGGGGCTCTTCGGGCAGCAGCGACAACTGGATCTGCTGGGCGATCTCCATGTCCCGCATCAGGCGGGCCTTATCCAGCTGGGCCTGCTGCATCTTGCGGCGGGCTACCTCCCGGGCCTCCATCTCACCCATCAAGCGTGCAGCCTGGGCCAGCTGCCCGGTAAGACTATTCAGCAGGCCGATAAATTCTTCGGTGAACAGGCCGACGATGCTTTTGGAATAGACCGACAGGACTCCCAGGCATTCTTCTCCCTCGCGAAAGATCGGAACGTGGGCGAAGGAGACGAAGCCTTCCTCCCGGGTCCGCTGCATCTCAAGGATACCTTCCAATAACGTGATGTCGTTTACCAGGTGGGCCCGTTGGTCGATCATCGCCATTTTGAAATAGGGTTCACTTTCCTGATACCAGTGGTCAGGGGTGATCGGCCGGCGGTTGCTGCCTTGGTAACTGATCACCTCAAGAGGAAAATCACTGTTTTTCCGTAACTGGATCAGGCCAACATCGAGCTTGAATTCCTTGATCAGCAGCTGCAGCAGATCGTCGCAGATGGTCTGCAGTTCAAGGGTGCGGTTCATGATCTCCGAGGCCTTGAGCCGAACAAAGAGCGCTTCACGGCTTTGATCCAGTGAGGTGCGTACCGTGCTGAAGATGTCATAGACCGATTCCATCCGGCTGCCCATGTCGGAGAGATAGCTGTCAACAATGGCGCCTGCCGCGGCGGCGCCCACGGAGCCAGCCAGGGTCCGTTCCACAAACCGTTTCAGGCCGGGCAACTCAAACTCTTCAACCGCATCCTGCGCCGAGAGATTTCGGTCGCGCAGGTAGGCCGTCATGATACGGCGGGCCTCATCCTGGCCGATGAATTTACCGAGCAACGCCGTGAACTGGGGGATCGTGACCGGCTTGGAGAGTCGTTTTGCGGCGGCACGGTATTCTTTGGCCTCCTGCTCAAAGCTGCCGATGAAGCGGTGTACCTGTTCCTTTTCCAGCTCTGACTGCGGCAGCATCAGTGAGCAGATCAGATAGGCGCCAATGTTGAACAGCATGCTCCAGAACAGGGAGTGACTCCACATATCCATGCCGACCAGACCGAACAGGGCGGTCGGCTTAAGCAGGGCGATACTAAAGGGGCCTGCAGCCAACAGTGCCGGGAGTTCCGGTGCGGCCAACAGTGATGGAAGCAGCAGGGTATAGCCCCAGAGGATAAAGCCGAGTCCCATGCCGCAGATGGCGCCGGTTTTGTTGCCGCGTTTCCAGTAGAGCCCTCCCAAAAGGGCCGGCAGGAACTGCATGGCTGCGGAAAACGAGATCAGCCCCATGTTGACCAGCATATAGGTATCCCCCACCAACAGGTAGTAGAGGAACCCCATAAAGACCACCAGGCAGATACCGAACCGTTTGAGATTGATCAGCAGGATCGGAAACCACTGTTTGGGGGTGATTCGCACGATGATCGGCATGAACAGATGGTTGAGCAGCATGGTGGAGATGGTAACCGACTCGACCATCACCATGCCGGCTGCTGCCGACAGGCCACCCAGGAAGGCCAACATGGCGATAGCGCTGTTGTTGCTCATCAGCGGCAGGCTGATCATGAAATAATCGGCGCCGGCTGGGCTGCCGGTCATCAGAATCCCACCCAGGGCGATCGGCATGATAAAGAGATTGATCAGGAACAGGTAGGCAGGAAAGAGCCACATGGCGGTTTTTACATGGCGCCGATCTGCGTTTTCCACCACCATCACATGGAACTGTCGTGGCAGCAGCATGATGGCCCCCATCGACATGATCAGCATGGTGGACGACGGGATGGAACCATTGACCTGCTGGGTCTCAAGGGTCATTAACCGGTCGAACTGTTGTGGAAAGCGGCCCTGAAATTGCTGAAAAATGTCTCCAAAACCGTCAAAGATTCCCCAGGTAATGAAGAGGCCAACCCCCACCAGGCTGACCAGTTTGACCAGTGATTCAAAGGCAACGGCTGCGATCAGCCCTTCGTGACGCTCGGTGGAGGAGAGGCGTCGGGCGCCGAAGATCATGCCGAACAGTGCCAGAATCAGCGCCAGGATCATGCCGGTCGGCAGCGTGACTGACTCAACCGACCCGGGCAGGTCGATGATGGTCTGGCTAGCCACACCGCTTACCAGTGAGAAGGAGGCTGTAACCGCTTTAATTTGCAGGGCGATGTAGGGCATGATGCCCAGGGTGGCAATCAGGGTGACCAAGGTGCCCAGCAGTTGTGATTTGCCATACCGCAGGCTGATGAAGTCGGCAATTGATGAAACGTTGGATTCCTTGCTGATTCTGATGATCCGTTCCAGCAGGAAATGCCAGGAAAAGGCGGTCAGGGTTGGCCCCAGATAGATCATCAGGAAATCGATGCCGCTGGTGGCTGCCTTGCCGACGCTGCCGTAAAAGGTCCAGGAGGTGCAGTAAATCGCGATCGAGAGCGAGTAGACCAGGGGATTGTTGACCAGGCTTTTGCCCGCATCGCGGCGTTTGCCGGCAAACCAGGCGACCAGAAACAGCAGTCCGGTGTAGGCAACGGCGATTACCGCCACATGGATCAGGTTCAGTTTCACCGTGCAGGGGGCTCTTCGCCTGAGGGCTGCTCAGACTCGATGGTTTGGGTGAAGAGATAGACCACACCGATGGATATGGCCCAGCCCAGGGTGAAGTAGAGGAACAGGAGTGGAAAGCCGAAAAGAGCGGTTGCCCGGTTGAAGATCTTCAAGAATGGGAAGTTGATCATCACATTTCCCAATACAAAGAAGATGAACCAGGATTCCCGCAGTTGCAGGCGTTTCAGGAGGCGATTTCGGGTGGAGCGCCAGATCATGGAAGCCTCGTGACTGATGTCGGTGGAGCGGGCGGGCTCAGTGGTGCTACCGGACACAGATGGAGGCAATACTACCATTGAAGCAGAGCCGGCGCAAGCCGCCAGCCGGCAGGTGGATTCGTTTGACGCTCCCGGGGTTGTATGGTAGCGTTTCACTTTCTTGAAACCCTATTTTGGACGCACGGATGGTACCCCATGCAGCGCATGTTTCTGCTTGCCCTGATACCCGTAGTATTGACTGCCTGTGCCGGTTTTCAAGGCGGAGGCGGAGAGCTTGTTGCCCCTGCGCCTTCCCGCAGCGCCTTAAGCCTCTATGCGCAGGCACGGATTGCCCTCAACGAGGGTAACAATGAGCGCGCATTGGCGCTTGTGCGTGAGGCGCAGCTTGCTGATCCCCAGGCGAGCCATCTGCTGGTTGCCGAGGCCGAGCTGCGTCTGAAGGCAGGGCAGGTGCCTGAGGCGATGGTGGCGGTAGAAAAGGCGGTCAAGATCGATCCGGATAACCGTGAGGCTCAGTTGATCGGCGGCACGGTTATGGCTAATCTGGGTCGCGATCGTGAGGCGATCAGTTATCTGCGCGCAGCGGTCAAGCTGGACCCGGCCAAGGAAGATGCCGTACTGCAGCTGGTCAATTCACTGATCAAGCTGTTTGAGTATGAGGAATCGGTGACGACCCTCAAGGAATTGACCCGCCTGAAACCTGATTCAGCGGCCGGTTTTTACTATCTGGGTAAAACCTATAGCCAGATGCGGCTTTATCGCGAGGCGGCCGGCTATTACAAGCGTGCTCTGGAGATCCGCCCCGATTTTATCCAGGCTGCCATTGATCAGGCCGTTTCACTGGAGGCGATGGGCGAGATTGATCAGGCCATCAGCGCCTACAAGCTCCTGATTGATGATTCTGAAAATCGTTCGCCGCTGATCAATCACCTGATACAGCTGCTGATTCAGCACCGTCGCTACGATGAGGCGTTGGTTTACCTGAACAGGTTGTCCGATATGGGGCTGGGTGGAGAAGAGGTACAGCGCAAGATAGGCCTGTTGCTGCTTGAGCTAAACCGACATGACGAGGCGATTCAGCTCTTTAGTGCCATGCTGGCCAAGGATCCGGGCAATCATCAGATCCGTTTTTACCTGGGCTCTGCCTATGAGGAAAAGGGAGAGTTGGAGTTGGCCCGGGCCGAATTTTCCAAGATTCCCGTTGATGCCGAGTTGTACGGAGAGGCCCTGGGGCATCTGGCCTTCATTCTCAAGGAGCAGGAGCGTGACGATGAAGCGGTCAAGCTCTTGCAGCAAGGGATCGCCGCCTATCCCAATCGTCTGGAGCTCTACTTGAGTCTGGCCACCCTCTACGATTCCATCGACAAGGATGACGAGGGGCTGAAGCTGTTGTTGGGCGTCGAATCCCGTTTTAACAGCGATCCCCGCTTCCAGTTCCGGCTGGGGGTGCTCTACGACAAGCTGGGCAAGAAGCCTGATTCGATCAGCCGGATGAAGCGGGTGATCCAACTCAATCCCCGCGATGCCCAGGCCCTGAACTATCTGGGCTATACCTACGCCGAGATGGGAGTAAACCTTGAAGAGGCCCTGGGGTATGTCAAGCGGGCCCTGGAAGTGCGTCCAGATGACGGTTTCTTTATTGATAGTCTGGGGTGGATCTACTACCAGATGAAGCGTTATGACGAAGCGATCAACCAGCTGGAGCGGGCCGCCCAGCTGGTGGGTGATGATCCGACGGTGCTGGAACATCTCGGTGATGCCTATCTGGCCAAAAAGGAAGTAAAAAAAGCGCTGAGGTCCTATAAAAAGGCACTGCAGCTTGATCCTGGCAACAAAGAGCTGGATGAGAAGATCAAGCGTCTTGTCAAAGGGGAATCGGGCGAGCGATGATCGGTCAGGCGCAGCTCTGGGTGCTGATCTTCTGCTGCAGTTTCCTGTTGTCGGGCTGCAAGGTCGAGCAGCAGCCACCACGTTCCCAGGCCACAGCTGCGGTTCCGGCCTATGGTGACACCCTGGTGGAGGGGACCATTGGCGAGGCGTCGACCCTGCTGCCGATCCTGGCCTCGGATAGCGCTTCCCACGGTGTGGCCGGCCAGATCTATAACGGTCTGATCAAGTACAACAAAGATTTGCGGCTGGTGGGTGATCTGGCCGAAGCATTCACCGTAGCCAATGACGGCCTCACCATCACCTTTCGACTGCGGCGCAACGTGCGCTGGCACGATGGCGCCCCGTTCAGTGCCCGTGATGTGCTCTATACCTATCGGGTGATCATCGATCCCAAGACTCCCACCGCCTATTCAGAGGATTTCAAGCAGGTGGCCTCGGTAACGGCTCCCGACCCGTTTACCGTGGTGGTACGCTACCGTGCTCCCTTTGCGCCGGCCCTGGCCTCCTGGGGCACCGCCATCCTGCCGGCCCATCTGCTGGAGGGGCAGGAAATCACCAAAAGTCCACTGGCCCGTAAACCGGTGGGGACTGGGCCGTTCCGCTTCAAGGAGTGGGTGTCCGGCCAGAAGATTGCGCTGGAGGCCAACCCTGATTATTTTGAAGGTCGTCCCTATCTGGATCGCTACGTCTATCGGGTAATTCCCGACACCTCCACCATGTATATGGAACTCAAGGCTGGCGGCGTTGATATGATGGGGCTGACGCCGGTCCAGTACGCTCGCCAGACCGATACCGACAGTTTCCGGAGTGCCTTCAACAAGTACCGTTACCCCTCCAGCAGCTACCTCTACCTGGGCTACAATCTGCGTCACCCCCTGTTCAAGGATGTTCGCATCCGCCGTGCCATGACCGCAGCCATCAACAAGGATGAGCTGATTCAGGGGGTGTTGTTCGGCATGGGGCAGAAGGCCCACGGCCCGATTGTACCGGGCAGATGGGCCCATCATGCCGCCGTCAGGGATATCCCCCATGATCTGGCCTATGCACGGCAGTTGCTGGCCGAGGCCGGCTGGCTGCCGGGGCAGGGGGGCATCCTGCACAAGGACGGAAAGCCGCTACAGTTTACGATCCTGACCAACCAGGGTAATCAGCAACGGTTGATGACGGCCCAGATTATCCAGCAGCGGCTGCTGCAGGTGGGAATTGATGTGCGGATCAGGGTGGTGGAGTGGGCCGCTTTCCTGAAGGAATTCATCGATAAAGGTAACTTCGAGGTGGTGCTGCTGGCCTGGATGACCTCCCAGGATCCCGATATGTATGATATCTGGCACTCCAGCAAGACCAAGCCGGGGGAGCTGAATTTCATCGGCTACAACAACCCTGAAGTGGACCGCCTATTGGAGGAGGGGCGCAGCACCTTTGATCTTGAACGGCGCAAGCGGGCCTATTTTCGCATCCAGGAAATTCTGGCCGAGGAACAGCCCTATACCTTCCTGTACGTACCCGATGCCCTGCCGGTGGTCTCGGCCCGGATACGGGGCATCGAACCGGCCCCGGCCGGCATCGGCCATAACCTGATCAAGTGGTATGTGCCGAAGCAGGAACAGCGCTACTAGCGGAGGAAACAGCGATGCTACCGGTCAGCGATATCCATTCCGTGGCCCATGCCATCCAGTTGGCAGTGGCGCCGGTCTTTCTGTTGACCGGCATCGGCGCCATGCTGTCGGTAATGACCAACCGGCTGGGTCGGGTGATCGACCGGGCCCGTTTTCTGGAGCATAAGCTGGAAACGGCAGCAGGTGCTGAGGATGATGCGATCCGTAGCCATCTCAGAACCCTGGCCTACCGTGCCAAGTTGATCGGGCGGGCCATCAACCTCTGTACCACCACCGCACTGTTGGTCTGCACGGTGATCGCCCTGCTGTTCGTGGGGGCCTTTCTGGGCGTCGACCCCTCCATTCCGGTGGCCCTGCTGTTCATCGCCGCCATGGCGGCCCTGGTGGCGGGGTTGCTCTGGTTTCTGCGTGAGATCTTCGTTGCCACCTCCAGTCTGCATATTGGCCCTGACACTCCCTCCTGAACCGTCACGTTTGCAACGATTGACATCGCCCGTAATAAATTGTATACAATATGCTCTTTTTTGACCCCTAAAAGTACGCTAAGTACCTAATCACCATGAGGAGGATTCACCGATGATCGAAGCATATCTGGCCCATGAGGCCGAGCGCGCCGCCCAGGGCATTCCCGCGCTGCCGCTTTCCCCTGAGCAAACCGCCCAACTGTGTCAACTGCTGGAAGCCCCCCCGGCCGGCAAGGAAGCCTTCCTGCTCAACCTGCTGAAAGAGCGGGTTTCCCCCGGTGTTGATCCGGCTGCCAAGGTCAAGGCCGAGTTCCTGGCCGCCATCCTGAACGGCAGCAAGAAGTCGCCGCTGGTCTCCAAGGTGGATGCCGTCCGTATCCTGGGCACCATGATGGGTGGCTATAACGTGACTCCGCTGGTTGAGGCCCTGAAAGTGGCCGAACTGGCCGACGAGGCAGCCTGTGCCCTGTCCGGCATGACCTTGGTCTATGACGGTTTTGATCAGGTGGTGGCGCTGTCCAAGTCCAACGCCGCTGCAATGAAGGTCCTGCAGTCCTGGGCCAATGCCGAGTGGTTCACCAGCAAGCCCGGTGTACCCGAGACCATCAAGGTCAAGGTATTCAAGGTGGAGGGTGAGATCAACACCGACGACTTCTCCCCGGCCGGCGATGCCTGGAGCCGTCCCGACATCCCACTGCATGCGCTGGCCATGGGTAAGACCCGTTTCCCCAACCGCCTCAAGGACATCGCTGACTGGCGTGCTGCCGGTAATCAGGTTGCCTTTGTGGGCGACGTGGTCGGTACCGGTTCTTCCCGTAAGTCGGCCTGTAACTCGGTGCTGTGGCACATGGGTCAGGATATCCCCTGCGTACCCAACAAGAAGACTGCCGGCGTGATCATCGGCGGCGTCATCGCCCCGATCTTCTTCAACACCGCCCAGGATTCCGGCGCACTGCCGATCAAGGCCGACGTGACTAAGATGAACGATGGCGACGTGATCACCATCAACACCGTCAAGGGCGAGATCAGCAACGACAAGGGTGAAGTGATCTCCACCTTCAAGCTGGCCCCCAACACCATCGCTGACGAATTCCGCGCCGGCGGCCGGATTCCGCTGATCATCGGCCGTGCCGTGACCGAGAAGGCCCGCAAGGCGCTGGGCATGGGCGATACCGATGTCTTCACCCTGCCGGTCAACCCGGTTCCGAAGGCTGATCAGGGTTACTCCTTGGCCCAGAAGATGGTTGGTAAGGCCTGCGGCGTTGCCGGCATCCTGCCCGGCACCGCCTGCGAGCCCAAGATGACCACCGTTGGTTCCCAGGACACCACCGGCCCGATGACTGCTGACGAACTGAAGGAGTTGGCCTGCCTCAAGTTCCTGTCCCCGATGTTCATGCAGTCCTTCTGTCACACCGCTGCATACCCCAAGCCGGCTGATGTGAAGATGCACAAGACCCTGCCGGCCTTTATCGCCGAGCGTGGCGGCGTGGCCCTCAAGCCGGGCGACGGCGTCATCCATAGCTGGTTGAACCGTCTGCTGCTGCCCGACACCGTGGGCACCGGCGGTGACTCCCACACCCGTTTCCCGATCGGTATCTCGTTCCCGGCCGGTTCCGGTCTGGTGGCCTTTGCCGGCGCCATGGGCTTCATGCCGCTGGATATGCCCGAGTCGGTACTGGTGCGCTTCAAGGGTAAATTCAACCCCGGCATTACCCTGCGTGACGCCGTGAACGCAATCCCTTACTGGGCAATCAAGCAGGGGCACCTGACGGTGCCCAAGAAGAACAAGATCAACATCTTCAACGGCCGTATTCTGGAGATGGAAGGTCTACCGGAGCTGACCGTTGAGCAGGCCTTCGAGCTGACCGACGCCGCTGCCGAGCGTTCCGCTGCTGCCGGTTGCATCCAGCTTTCCAAAGAGTCGGTTGCCACCTACCTGCGTTCCAACGTGGCCCTGATGAAGAAGATGATTGCCGAAGGCTACCAGGATCCCCAGACTCTGCAGAACCGGATCGACGCTGTCAACGAGTGGCTGAAGAACCCGCAACTGCTTGAGGCCGACAAGAACGCCGAGTACGCCGCCGTGATCGAGATCGACCTGGCCGAGATCACCGAGCCGATCCTGGCCTGCCCCAACGACCCGGATGACGTCAAGCTGTTGTCCGAGGTTGCCGGCACCTCCATCCAGGACGTGTTCATCGGCTCCTGCATGACCAACATCGGTCACTTCCGTGCGGCCGCCGAGATCTGGAAGGGCGAGAAGTTCAATCCGGCGGTCCGTACCTGGATCACCCCGCCGACTCGTATGGACAGCGACCTGCTGAAGGACGAGGCTTACTTCTCCATCTACAGCGCCTTCGGCGCACGGATCGAGATCGCCGGCTGCTCGCTCTGCATGGGTAACCAGGCCCGGGTGCCGGATGGGGTCAATATGTTCTCCACCTCCACCCGTAACTTCGACGACCGGATCGGCAATGGCGCCAAGGTATTCCTCGGCTCCGCCGAGCTGGGGGCCGTAGCTGCCCGCATGGGCAAGTTGCCCACACCGGCTGAGTTCCTTGCCATCTACAAGGAGCGGGTCGAGCCGAACAAGGAGAAGATTTACCGCTACCTGCAGTTCGACGAGATGGCTGAGTACAAGTAGAATTTCCTAAACGCCGCACTGCGAGCCCCCCGGAAATTCCGGGGGGCTTTTTTTATAGGTCGATGACCTTTACGTCTGTTAGCAAAGGAGCGCCATCATGAAAAAGGCGACAGCAGAACAAAATCGTCAGATCGTAATCACCGAGTTCGATCTGGAGCGTTTACAGAGATTGATTGAGGAGATGGAGGAATTTCCGGCGCGAGACAACCGCTATCTGGATGAGCTTTCTGAAGAGCTGCTGCGGGCCGAGGTGGTGGCTCCCGAGGAGATACCGCCGCAGGTGATCACCATGAACTCACGGGTGCGGCTGCAGGACCTGGACAGCAAGGCCGAGCTGGAGTACACGCTGGTCTTTCCCCCAGAGGCCAACCTTGACCAGGGCAAGATTTCAGTGCTGGCGCCGGTGGGAATGGCCATGATCGGCTATCGGGTGGGTGATACCATCAGTTGGAAGGTGCCGGCCGGCCTCAAACGGTTGAAGGTCAAGAAGATACTCTACCAGCCCGAGGCGGCTGGTGATTTTAATGTCTAGCCGATGCGCAGACAGCGGCCCGTTGGAAGCTATTCCGGCGGGTCGTTTTTTTGGTTGTACTGCCAGGGCTTGACAAAGAAATAGCAGATCACCAGGAAGGGCAGGGCGGAAAAGGCTGCCTCGAAGCGGCCCAGAAAGAGCTGCCAGGTGGCAAAGGTCAGGATGCTGACCACAAACAGAATCAGTGCGATGGCGGCTGGTTTGGACATGGTGGCAGGGTACCCTGAACCGTGTAAAAAGGAAAGGTTTCAGTTTGACAAACCGTAGCCGCTGGAGTAGCAATAAATTCTTTATTTCCCGATCACCAAGGTTTCTACATGAAGATCATTGATCGTATTGCACAGCAATCGCCGTTCATCTCCCTTGAGTACTTCCCCCCCAAGGAACGGGAAGACTGGTCGGCCTTTTTTCAGGTGGTCAGTCGTCTGGCCCAGCTAAAGCCGCTGTTTGCCTCGGTCACCTACGGCGCCGGCGGCAGTACCCAGGATGCCACCCTGGAGATCGTCTCCCGCATGCAGCAGGAACATGGTCTGGAAACCATGGCCCACCTGACCTGTGTTGGTGCCCAGCCGGATCGGCTGCGCTGCTTTCTTGACGACTTAAGCGCTGCCGGTGTCAGCAATGTACTGGCCCTGCGGGGAGACCCACCCAAGGAGGTGCCGCCGGAAGGGATTACTGAATCACCGCTGCACTTCGCCTCCGATCTGGTTTCCTTTGTGCGTGCGTCACACCCTGAGATGGGGGTCGGGGTGGCGGCTTATCCCGAGGTGCACCCCGAGGCCATCAATGCCGAGGCTGATCTGGGCTATCTGAAGCTGAAGCTGGATCTGGGAGGCGAGTTTGCCATTACCCAGTTGTTTTTTGATAACGCCCACTATTTTGATTTTGTGGCCCGTGCTCGCGCCCGCGGCATCACCAAGCCGATCATCCCCGGTATCCTGCCGGTGGTCAGTCTGAAGGTGATTCAGCGGATTGTGTCCCTATGCGGCGCCAGCCTGCCAGCCGGTTTTATGGCCGAACTTGAAGAGGCCGACCGTAGCGGTGGTGCAGCGGCGGTGCAACGGGTCGGCATTGCCCATGCCCGTCATCAGGCTGAGGGACTGCTTGCCGGTGGTGCGCCGGGCGTTCACCTCTACACCCTCAACCGGGCCGAGGCGATCCTGGAGATCGCCGACGGTCTGTTACCGTGAGCCAGTAGCGATGCAACTTGATTGGCGCGAGACCGACACGATCCTGCTGGACATGGACGGCACCCTGCTGGACCGGCACTTCGACGATCACTTCTGGCTGGAGCATGTCCCCAAACGGTGGGCGGCCCACCACAATGTGTCGCAGAAACAGGCCAGAGAGCAGTTGCACGCCCTGTTCCGCTCACAGGAGCGCACCCTCAACTGGACCGATCTCGATTACTGGTCCGACCGCTTGGGTATGGATATCCCCCAGCTCAAGCTGGAGGTGGAACATCTGATCGCTGTACATCCGGGGGTTACGGAATTTCTGACCTGGGCCAAGCAGCAGGGCAAGCAGCTCTGGCTGGTGACCAACGCCCATAGTAAAACACTCGACATCAAGTTGAAGAAGACCAGGATAGGTGCCTGGTTTGACGGGGTAGTTTCGGCCCATCAGGTGGGGTTGCCCAAGGAGGACCACAACTTCTGGGAGGCGTTGCAACGCTTTGTGGCGTACGACCCGTGCCGCACCATGCTGGGCGAGGATACCGAGGCCAATCTGCAGACCGCCCAGCAGTACGGCATCCGCCATCTGATCTATATCAGCCGGCCAAGCTCGGCCTTGACGCCGAAGCCGTCGCAGCAGTATCACTCGATCGACTACTTCACCCGCTTGATACCTGTTCCTGGTAGTAGTTGTGTGCAGTTTGCTCCGCAGGAAGGAGATGCGATTCATGGCCCCTAATGTCTACGATGTGGTGATTATCGGCGGTGGTCCGGCAGGCCTTGCCACGGCCTACCTCTGCCATAAGTATGGTCTTTCATACCTGGTGCTGGAGTCTGGCAAGGCGGTTTTTCAAGGCATTGCCAACACCTATCCGCAAGGGAAGCTGGTCTATGCCTCCAAGCCCAAGGATGCGCCGGAGCCGTTTCTGGTGGATGAACTGCGGCCGCCGGATAAGCCGGTGACGGTGGAGAGCTATCTGCAGTACATCCAGCACTTTGTGCAGCATGAAAACCTGAATATCCAGACCGAAGTGGCCTTTGAGGATATTCGCGATGAGCGGGACCAGCTGGTGGTGGTGACCGACAAGGGACTTTTCAAGGGGCGTAAGGTGGTTTTGTCCTTCGGCAGCAGCATTCCCCGCGAACTGTCGGTCTATGGTGATGCCAAGATGGTGGCCAAAAACCTGGATGACCCCAGCAAGTATGTCGGGGCCAAGACCCTGGTGATCGGCGGCGGCAATACGGCGGCCGATGTGGTGATCGCCATCCTCAAGGCCAAGCGGGAGTGCAACGACACTCAGCCGGTCTACTGGGCCCATAAGTCCGAAAAGTTTGACGTCAACAAGGAGACCGCCCAGCGTCTGGGTGAAGAGATCCTCTTGGGCGGCAATATCCGGCTGTTGCCCGGCGCTACGCCACGTATCGGCGAAGTAGATGACGAAGGGGTTGACCGGTTGGTGATCAGGATCAACGAATTCAAGCAGACCGATGGGGTTGACCTCTACCACGCCATGAGCTTCCCGATGCAGAACGTGATCGCCTGCATCGGCTCCCAGGGACCGGTGCCGATCTTCGACAAGCTGGGGGTACAGACCATTTCCTGTACGGCAGGGGTCTGCAAGGTAGCCAAGGAAGGGGACCGGCTGGTACTGTTGACCGGTGGTTTCGAATCGACCCGCAAGGGGGTCTACGTGGTGGGTGGCGCCATATCGCCGTCCTACATGAAGATCTGTGAAGGGGCCATTCAGGAGGAGAAGCATCCCAACCTGATCTATACCGCCATCAACGATGCCTATCGGGTGATGGAGGAGATCAAGGCAAAACTAGGTAAATAATTTTCCGATTTCATTTCAAGGCGCTCTCTTCGTTGGCTTGTCTTCGGCTCCTCGATGTACTGCGTGTACACCTGCGTCGCCGAACTCCTCGCCGCCTTGATATCATCCTTGAACTGAAATCGAAATTATTTCACTTCTCATTACCCCACTTCGGAGTATTCGCGTACCCGAAACTGCACACCCAGTGATTCGGCCAGCCGGCGGCAGGCTTCCATATCTACGCCGGGTACGGTGACGGCGGTTGCGGTCACCTCAGGGATATAGCGGGGCGCTTCACGCAGGAAGTCGCAGACCCCGGCAAAGCCGGCTTCGCCGAAGGGGGTGTTGCAAAGCCTGCCGTAGGTAACGGCATCTGCTGCGTTCAGGCTGATTGAGATACTGTCCACCAGCCCAGCCAGCTCAGGCAGGATGTTGCGGCCATGCACCAGGTTGGCCTGGCCGTCGCTGTTGATCCTGATCCGGTAGCCGCGTGCTTTCAGCGATGCCGACACCTGTTTTACCAGCTCCAGCCGCAGCAGTGATTCCCCGAACCCGCAGAACACCACCTCATCAATCCCCTCTGGCTGCCCAATGGCCGCCATCAACTCCTCAAAGCCCGGTTCATGGTCCAGCAACAGGTTGTGGCCCTTGACGGTGAACTCATCAAATTTTGCACAAAAGGTACAACTGTTGGAGCAGCGGTTGGTGATGTTCAGGTAAAGGGAATTGCGGATCCGGTAGGCCAGCTTGGTTGACTCGTCCCACAGCGGAATGTCAAACAGGCGCCCGGCGTTCATGGTGGTTATCCGGCCCACATCCTCGACTGTCAGCCCCTTCAGTTCTGCCACCTTTTCGGCGGTAATTCTGGTATAGGCCGGCTCATTACGCTTGCCGCGGTGGGGCACCGGCGACAGATAGGGACAGTCGGTCTCCAAGAGCAGCCGCTCCAGCGGCACGCTGCGCACTACCTCGCGCAGCTGTTCGTTAGCAGGGTAGGTGACGGTACCGGTGATCGAGACGTAAAGACCTTGTTCAAGACACTGTCGGGCGAAATCGACGTCACCGGAAAAGCAGTGCATCACTCCCTTGGTCACCCCAGCAGCCTTGATCTGTGCCAATGTTTCTTCATGGGCGTCACGATCGTGGATTACCACCGGCTTGTCCAGCTCCCGTGCCATCAGCAAGAAACGATCGAATATGGTGCGTTGCAGATCGCGGGGTGCTCGGTCGCGGTAAAAATCAAGCCCGATCTCGCCAATGGCCACGCATTTTGAACTAGTCAGGGCCAGTTGGCGAATTTCCGTTATGGCAGCCTCATCGGCCTGCTGCACGTCATGGGGGTGGATGCCCACGGTGCAGAAGATCTGCTCGTAACGCTCGGCAATCTCAACCGCCTGGCGGCTGGAAGCCAGGTCGGCCCCCACCACCACCATGCCGCGCACCCCGTTTTCTTTGGCCCGGGCCAGCATCTGATCCCAGTCGGCCTCAAAATCAGGGTAATAGATATGGCAATGGGTATCGATGATCGTCAGCTTGTCGTCCATGGTCAGTATGCTTTCGGCAGGTTGCCGACCTCCTCTAGGGCCCGTTTGATGGCCCGGATATCGAAGCCGTCCACCACCTGCTTGCCGTTGTCAAATACAATCACCGGCACGATATCGCCCTGCCAGGTTTTTTGCCATTCACGATAATAGGTCTGGTTGTGTTGAATATCGCGTACTTCAAAGGGTAATCCGAGTTTGGCGAAATACCTTTCCGCCCGAGTGCAGTAGCCTCAGCCGTCGGCAACGTACAGCACGATCCGTTCCTTGGCCGGGATGGTGAACTGTGGCGGGGCAGGGGCGCTGGTCGCAGCCAGGACGCTTGAGAGAGGTAGCAGAACAGCAATGGAGGTGATAGCGGCGATTAACCTGATCTGACGTAGTAGCATGTTGTCAGTAAACCAAAAAACGGGCGAGTAGACAACCAGAATCAGTGTGCAGAAAAAAGCCGCCCCCCGGAGTAAGGGGGCGGCAAGCAGGTGGGGTTTGATTGGCACTACACCCACCACAGAATTGGTTGGAGTGATGCTGGCGGCCCGTTGCGGGCCGCCGGTGTTCAGGAAGGGTTAGAATTTGTAGCCGACCGTTACATAGCCGATATGTGCATCGTAGTCGGGGTTGGCATAGGCACCGGTTAACATGACACCGTCAGTCTTGGTAATCATGTAATCATAGCCGGTGTAATGATCGTCGGTGTAGTCAAGTTTTTCGAATAAATAGCCAAGGCCAAGTTCAAGATTTTTTGTGATGCTGTAGTTTAGCTTTGCTGCCAAAGCATGCTTCTTGTAATTGTCAACATTATCATTACTTACAATTGGTGTTGCTAGACTTGTGAGGTCATATCCAGAAGAAAAATCCTGATCGCCAGAGGCGTCTTCATATCTATAACCAGTGCTTAATACCAGTTTTTTCTTGATAATATCGATATTTCCATTAACACCAATCGCATAACTTACGTCTTTCCTCTTTGAATTCCAGTTGTAAGCTGTAGCGGTATCGACGAGATTAGGATCAGCATTGGTGAATGCGGTGTAATTGCGATGTTGTGATTCATTCTTGCTCATCTCAAATTCAACATACGGATTGATACTGAAGTTTGATTTGCTGTAGGTAGCGTCGGCATAAACCTCATGGCGGGAGTCATCCAGCATGCCAAAATCAGTATCAACATAATCATTCATTTTAAAGCTGTATTCGGTTGTGAAAGATAGTGAATCAGTGGGTTCAAATTCAACGCCAAGTTTTACGCTGTGCTGGTTTTTCTCAGCCGTATCAACTGGCCGCCACCACTGTTTGAAGAATGATGCGTCGGTGGCGGTGGCATAAAGGTCGCCCCTGAAATCACTGCTTCTGGTCAGATACTGGTAGCGCACCTTCGCCGACATCCAGTCAAAATAGTTGTTTTTAAGCTGGGTATAGAAAATGTGGTCGGTTGTCTGGGGGGCGTCGGTCCGTGCTCCCATGTAGGTTGTGCCGAAGATATGGAAGTTCATCAGGCGATTGATGCGCAGGTATTCATAACCAGCGGCCAGTTTGGTGTTTGCCGGCAGCTTGTACCCGACATCAAGTCCGCCGTTAACCTTGTTATAGTCGAACTTCTCAGTGGTGTTTGTTGCTGCATCAGCCGCTAAGACGCTGCCGTACACAAAACCTGTTGGTGATTTATTGGTCTTGTCGAGCAGGTTCAGATATGCCTTTACATCCAGTGCCTTGATGGGAGAGCTGGTGACGGCGGCATAGGCCGTCTTGTAGGTGATTTTTCCGCTGAACGTACCGCCGATAGTGTTGGTGCCTTCCGTCAGGCTGATGTCGTTACTGCTCTCCGAGTAGCTGGCCCGTGCCATGAACGTGGTATTCCAGAACGGTATCCGGTACATCACATTGCCGCCGACCTTGTAGTACATGCTGTCCGGAGCAAGATATACGGTGGCGGTTGATGGGCCGGTATAGGTGTGGCTGAAGGTCTTGTCGCTGTTGGTAAAGTCGCTGATGGTCCCGTCAAGGGTGACAATCAGGTTGTTTGACCGGTAGCCGGCGGTCAGATAGACATTTTCAGTGGAATAGCTGATCGGAGCAGGCAGTTCCTTCTGCTGACCCAAGTAGGTGCCCAGGGGCAGCAGACCGTCTGTTTCAATTTTTTCAAATCTGGCATTCAGGAAAAAGGGACTCTTGAACGAAAACTCCATCTCGCCACCGTAGTTTTTGCGGTCGATGGTGTAATCAAAGGGGGTACTGTTTACAATTGTGGCATATGCGGTAGCATAGGATGCATCGTTTGCCACCGGGGCTGTCAGGGCCGTTGAGCCTACACCACTGTAGATCGATTTTGCGCCAAAGGTCAGGTTGTGTGGTGTCTCGTTATAAAAAATGGAATATTTAAAATCCTCCGGCCTGCCGATGCTGAATTCAAAACTCTGGTCATTGAGTGTCTTTTGTGTGTCGGCGTTGTAACCGAATCTTTCACCCTTGAAGTTCAGGAAGTAGTCCTTGCCATAATAATCAAGCAGGAAGTTGCCGGTGATTCCTTCGCCGATATCGCGATATTCGTTGAATTTGGCCTTATCACCCTGGATGTCTGAGAACACACCTCCAAGCTCCATGTTCCCGGTAAACTCTTCACCAAAGGCCGGCGCTGTGCAGGCAGCTACCGCCAAGATGGATGCAAGAAATGTTTTTTTCATTGTGCGCTCCCTCCTTATCGGATAAACCGCTTGCCGCCATAGACGGTGCCATTGGCCCTGCCCGGTGCATTGCTGCCGTGAATGGTGCCATGGCAGCCGGTGCAACCACGCGCCAAACCGCCCCTGCCTGCTCCAAACGTTGAGGTGAAGTTTTGGTTTCCACCGTAGGGGGTTCCAGGGTGGCGCGACCAGTCATGGCACTGCTGGCAAAGCTGGGGCTGTTTTTCTTTGAGCAGCTTGGCGGCCTTGGTACCGTGGGGGGCGTGGCACTTCATGCAGTCTTCCTCAACCGGTGGGTGTTCCCAGATATAGGGACCGCGCTTGTCGGCATGACACTTGTAGCAGAGCTGGTTGACGTTTTCGGCCTTGATCATGCCGTGCCCCAGGGCGCCGTGGGGGTTGTGACAGTCTGAGCAGCTGATCTTGCCTTCGATTATCGGGTGGTGGGAGAACTTGTTGGCCTGGGATTTAACATCCTTGTGGCACTGGAAGCAGGATTCAGGCTGCTTGGCGTAGGGCTTGGGGGCCTTGTGGACAGAGTGACAGGACGCACAGGTGACATCATTCTTCTTGTGGTAGGAGCTGTCCCAGAACATCAATTTTTCATTCTTGCCGTGGCACTGCTGACACTGGGCGTTTTGTTCCTTGGCGTTGGCGCCCTTGCCAAAACGGATGATGTTTGATTTGCTGGGGTTGGCCATGTGGGCGTCACCACCACCGTGGCATGAGAGGCAATCCTTGCCTGCCTTGCCGTGCAGGGTTGTCGTGTGTTTGGCGACGATGTCGGCGTGACATGTTGCGCACTTTTCGTTGGCTAGGGCTGTTCCTGCAAACATCAGCAGGGCTGCACTGGCCAACAGCGACAGTTTTGCAGCGATTCGTGTCATACTGTTTTCCTCCTTGTGGTGGTGTTGTCTGCTGCGACATATAATTAAACGAGTGTTTACTGTTTTATTAATTAATATTCCGCTAAAGATTAGATGGTCAACAACTTAATGTTAGAATTTGACAAAATTAATGTGTGTAATTTTTAATGTTTGCCATGACTGGACAGTTGTTGTTGATTTCGGGTATATGCAAGAGGCTGTTGCGCACGTGATACGAGGGGGATGCATGATCAGGAGTATGACCGGTTACGGCAAGGGTGAGGCGGCAGGGGGGGCGGGCCGATGTGTGGTGGAGGTGCGAACGGTCAACCACCGCTACGGCGAGGTTACAGTGAAGCTGCCGCGCAGCTTTCTGGCCTATGAGCATGAGTTACGGAAGGCGGCTGCCAGCCGTATCAAGCGCGGCAAGGCCGATCTGTTTGTGCAATGGGAGGAGGCTGCTGGGGCCGCACAGGTGCCGCCGGTGAATATGACAGCAGCCCGGGGGTATCAGGCTGCCTTTCTGGAATTGGCCCGTGAGCTGCGCCTGTCTCCGGAAATCCCGCTTTCGTTGATCATTAGCCAAAAAAATGTTCTACAGGAGGCGGCAGGTGAGGAACAGCCTGATCTGTTGCCCCAGGTGCTGCAGGCGGTGCAGGCTGCCCTGGATGCGCTTGACGCCATGCGGCTGCGCGAAGGGGAGGCGTTGGAGCGCGACCTGCGGGAGCGACGTCAGGGGCTGGCCGAACTGGTGGCTCAGGTAACGGAGCGGGCTCCACTCGTGGTGGAAGAATATGAGGCTAAGCTTCGGCAACGACTGGCTAAGTTACTCAATGATACCGAGCTTGACCCTCAGCGTCTGGCCCAGGAAGTGGCTTTGATGGCTGATCGCTGTGATGTGACCGAGGAGTTGGTGCGGTTGCAGAGCCATTTTGTGCAGTTTGACGAGACCCTGGCCTTGACTGAGCCGGTGGGCCGTAAGCTGGATTTTCTGATGCAGGAGTTGAACCGTGAGGTGAATACCATTGGCTCCAAGGCTAACGATGCGCAGGTGACCGCACTGGTGGTGCAGATGAAGGCGGAACTGGAGCGGATGCGGGAGCAGGTGCAAAACATCGAATAAGCGAAACGGTCTTTTTCCGCCCTGGCACAGCCATCCTCAAAATGATCTTGTGCGGCGTACTATCGTGTACGCCTCCGCGATATTTTTCGGTTGTCTGCACCAGAACGAAAAAATCCTCGCTTCTTAGTAAAACGTTTTCAGCGATCTCGGCGTCAGGTTTCAGGTTTGTGTGTGGGAGACAGGTTATGCCGACAGTTTTGAAGTCCGGGCCATATCGATTTTATTTCCACAGCCACGAGACAACTGAACCTCCTCATATCCATGTTGATCGTGATGACCAGACGGCCAAATTCTGGTTGACACCGGTTTCGCTTGCATCGAGTATTGGTTTTACTCCGAGGGAGTTACGGCTCATACAGCTTTTAGTAATTGAGAACAGGTTGTTGTTGGAGGAGGCGTGGCATGGCTACTTTGGCGCTTAAATCAGATGAACGCGTAAAAAATGTGCTCGTAAATGACGACGTATTAGCTGTTGATCT